>DATGTQ010000188.1 GCA_035301805.1 Tissierellales bacterium | reverse complement strand
TTTGTTGCTACTCTTATATTTATAAAAATAAATAGTAGTAAACTTTCTTTATTTTGTAATTTAGATTTATTGCAAAAACCTGATAAAAAATATGTTAAAAAAATATTTAAATTAGGCTTTCCAGCAGCTTTGCAAACGGGGGCTTTTGCTTCTATTGCCATGATTATAGCAAAAATAATTGCACAATGGGGTCCTACTCCAATAGCAGTTCAAAAAGTAGGTTCGCAAATAGAATCAATTTCCTGGATGACAGCAGGAGGATTTTCCACAGCATTAAGCGCCTTTGTGGGGCAAAATTATGGTGCAAAGAAAAAAGAACGAATTCATGAAGGTTATGCTAAGGGTATTATTATTATAGGTGTTATAGGTATATTTTCTACATTGCTACTTATATTTGCTGCAGAACCAATATTTAAGCTATTTATACCTGATGATCAAGAGGCAATAAGAGAAGGCGTTATATATTTAAGGATTTTAGGAATATCTCAATTTTTTATGTCTATAGAAATAGCTACTGGTGGTGCATTTAATGGCTTGGGTAAGACTCTTCCACCGGCTATAGTAGGAATAATATTTAATGCTCTCCGTATTCCAGCATCATTAATACTTTCAACTAAAACGCCATTAGGCTTAAAAGGAGTATGGTGGAGTATAAGTATTAGTAGTGTATTTAAAGGAATTATAATGGCAACCTGGTTTACAATATTACTTAAAAAAGATTCAGAGCTTAGTTTATAAAAGATTTATTAAAAGACTTACAAAAGGAGGATAATAGAATGTCAAGACTTTCCAATGCCCTTACAATGTATATGCTTTTACAAACAGGAGGTATTATGAAGGCTGCAGAAATAGCAGAAATATTAGAAGTAACAACACGTATGGTAAATGAGTACAAAAAGGATTTAGAAATAGCTGGCATATACATTGGCTCTAAGGCAGGTAGATATGGAGGTTATTATTTAGAAAATACTTTAGACTTAAAAGGATTAGGTATAACCAATGAAGAATTGGAAGCTTTGAAGATGGCAACAGAGGTAATCAAGAGTGGTAATTATACATACTCTGTAGAGTTTCAAACCTTGGCTAGTAAAATACTTAATGCGAAGAGAGATTTCGATAATATTTTTTATTATAGGAAAGATAATTTAAAGCCTATGGAAATGAAAGAAAAAGAAAAGAGAATATGGGTAGATGTAAATAAAGCCATAAGGGGAAAAAATAAAATAGAAATGAATTATAGTTCTATAAGAAGAGGAGAAGATAATGTACGCCTAAGAACGAGAGTAATTCATCCTTATGGTGTATTTGACTATGAGGGGGGTTTATATTTTTATGGCTATTGTGAAGTGAGGAGGGAAGTTAGATTTTTTAAATTTTCAAGAGTTAATAATTTTAAGATTTTAAATGATAAATTTAAAACTAATGTAAAATATAATTTGAAAAAAATTATTAACAAATCTTTTGGAATAATAGATGATGAACCTACTAATTTTAAATTAAAAATACATTATCCAATGAGTCAAATAGTTAAAGAACGGCAGTATTCAATGAATCAGATTATTAAGGAAATCGATGATGAAACTATATACTTTGAGGCAAAACTTAAAGGATATGAAGAAGTGAAGGCTTGGGTTATGGGTATGGGAAGTTTTGTAGAAGTAATTGAACCTATAAAGCTTAGGGATGAAATATTAGATGAAGTTAAAAATGTAATAAAAAAATATGAAAAATAGACAAAAGGGTTGTAAACTTCTTAATATAATGGTATAATGAGTTAGCTTTAATTCATGATAAATAAATTGTTTAAAAATTAATGAAATTATCTTTTTATCATCTATGTTTTGCAGAATACTATAATTTCGAAGATTTTTATACATATAGTGGTTTAAAAGGAATTAAAGGAATAAAATTTTGGAGGTTTTTTACATGGCTAACGGTACAGTTAAATGGTTCAACGGTGAGAAAGGTTTTGGATTTATTACAGCAGAAGATGGAAATGATGTATTTGTTCACTTTTCTCAAATTAACAAAGAAGGGTTCAAGACTTTAGAAGAAGGTCAAAATGTAACATTTGAAATCGTAGATGGAGAAAAAGGACCACAAGCGTCGAACGTAACTATTGTTTAATATAAACAAAGAGAAACTTTACAAAAAGACCTGGAGAGATAACTCTTCAGGTCTTTTTGCAAAGTTTTAACAAAGGGTGATATATAATATGAGATACAAAAGTGGAAATTTGTTAATAATTAGTGACTTTGAAATAAGGCTGCTAAAAGAGGAAGAACTAGATATAGACTTGCTTATACCTTTGAATTTTAGAACCTTAAATTTACATATTGAAGGTCTTCCAAAGTATATAAACAGAAGGATTCAATTTCCAAGGGTTAGAAATATTGTTATTAGATTTACTAAAATAAAAGGTAATGAATTTTGTACAATTCATATATTAAATAGTATTGATTTTCAATCGGCTATAGCTAACTTTGAAGTGAATTATGAAAAACATTGTATTAGATTAGAGAAGAAGGAATATAGTGTAGAAATGTATATAAAAAAGAAAGAAATATAATGGGGTGGTCTTATGGAAAATATAGGTGCCTTTTTTGATATTGATGGAACTCTTTATAGGAATTCTCTTATGATACAACATTTTAAGAAAATGATTAAATATGAAGTGATAGATCCAATAATTTGGCATAATCATGTGAAACACAGTTATTCTGAATGGGAAAAAAGGTATGGAAATTTTGAAGATTATTTAGAAGAATTAGCAGAGTATTATCTTAGAGAGCTTAAAGGAATAAATAAAAACCATATAGATTTTATTGCTAGTCAAGTAATAAGAATAAATGGAGACAAAGTATATAAATATACTAGAGAAAGAATTTATTGGCATAAAAAAAATGGACACAAGGTATTTTTTATATCAGGAGGACCAGATTTTTTAGTTGAAAAAATGGCTGAAAAATATAATGTAACAGAATATAGAGGTAGTAAATATATAGTAGATGAGGACAATAACTTCACTGGTGAGGTTATTAAAATGTGGGATTCTGAAAATAAGCAAAAAACTATTGATGAGTTTGTACAAAAACATAATGTAGATTTAAAGAAAAGCTATTCCTATGGTGATACAGTTGGAGATTTATCTATGTTTAAAATGGTTGAAAATCCGATAGCTATAAATCCTAATAGAAACTTACTAAATATGATAAGAAAAGATGAGGAACTAAAAGGAAAGATTAATATAATAGTAGAGAGAAAAGATTTAATCTATAAATTAAGTCCAGATATAGAGACAATAGAT
Organism: Tissierellales bacterium; assembly: GCA_035301805.1. Taxonomy (NCBI): domain Bacteria; kingdom Bacillati; phylum Bacillota; class Tissierellia; order Tissierellales; species Tissierellales bacterium. The sequence continues at coordinate 87,319 of DATGTQ010000188.1, read as the reverse complement.
TTATAGTACCCTATAAATGAAAGAGAGTAGATGAAACTACTCTCTTTTTTAATCAGATATAGGTATAAATTGTTCGATATTAATAATTATATTGGATGTTATAAAGTATATACCTAATGCAGCTGGGGATTTTGTTAAAAACATCAGTCCTATTATTATAGCAGTTAAAACTGATGTAAGAGATAGTTTGGGTCTCATAGTCATAAACTGTTAGATTATTTGTAATTTTATAATTATCAGTTATCTTATTAAAGGCAAAATCTATAGATACTGATGTTTTAAAGTTGTTAAGCAATACTTTTGAAAAACAAAAGAATAATACTGCAAATATTGAAAAAATATATAATATCTCTAACATTTCAAAATTAATCATTTTTATCACCAATTTTTATATTTATTATATCTTATATATTTTAACATTTTATAGCTTGGAGATTAATCCTAATATTATTAAAAATAAATTATTTATTAATTAATTCTAGTTTTTCTTTCCTTGTAAATTTTTTTATTTCATATTCTCGTTTTTGGGCAGATATTTTATCCTCATATTTTTCATAATATACAAGCTTTACAGGTAATCTTCCTCTTGTATACTTGGCACCTTTTCCTTTTGAATGAGTTTCAATTCTTTTTTCTAAATCATTGGTCCATCCAGTATATAAAGTATCATCAGAACATTTCAGTATATATACATAGCACATAATTATCACCTTATAATATTATACCATTTTAAAATTAAATTTGTATTAACATAAAATATATATGATTATATAGTGTATTTATCAAGGTGATAATTTTAATGCTTACTAAATTTGAAAGGAAATATGGAAATAAAATATGAATTAAATAAAGACGATTATATTAGTTTAATTTGAATTATGTAGAAAATTCAAAAGTCATGAAGAAAAATGTATTTATACAAAGGTATCTTGTTTCTATTATTTTTTATTAGTGCCTTTGCTTTGAAAAAAGTACAGATATTCCTTTTAGCTATTGGATGACAGTATTTATTATTACTTATACACTTTGGGTTGTTTTATACCCTAAATATTTTAATAAAACTATTAAAAAGAATTTAAAACACCTTCCAGTAGTAATTAACATAACTGGAAAGGTGTTTTAGGAAGTCAAAATTTTTTATGCACTTCTTGTAGCAATTATATCAATATTAGTATCTAGAACGTTCTTAAGAATAATATCTCCTTTTTTAATAGGGGCAGAAACTTCTATAGAATTTATAATATCCATACATTCAAAGATTTTATCCTTTGGTATTTCACCTTTAGTTTTGATAGGTAATCTTGGTATTGTTGAATTTTTTATTTTCACTGTTGATGTTACTGTTCTAGATGGATTAGTCATTTCCTTTATTGCATATTCTTCTCCCCTATTACATGTATTACCTTCAACTAAATAGCCAGAGGGAAGAGTATCATCCTTTGTAATTGTAAGTCTACATCCGATTGGACAACGGATACATGTTTTTTTAATTGTTTTCATATTTTCCACCTCCTAGGTTTATTTTTCTATGGACATAGTGATATTTGACATATTATTATTTAATAAAGTAGATGGAAGATTGATTACTTCCATTTCACTAGGCACTAAATTGTTCTTTTTATATTGTTTTAATACCTTTCCATCTCCCTTTATAACTAAATTGACATTTTCATAAATATCATCAACTCTCATGGATAATTGGAAGGTTTTACCGATGTTTTTATCCTTTATTTTATGGGGCACTATATATCTAATGCCTTTTCCAGGCGTGGTTTTTATAATATTACTATTTTCTTCATTTTGATTTTTTATATATTTTGCAGCATATTTTCCAGCCTTTCTACTTTCTTTTGTAACATTATCTACCAAATCATGGACATGAAGGACATTACCGCAGGCAAAGACTCCTTCAATACTAGTTTCTAGAGATTCATCTACTACAGGGCCATTAGTTATAGGATCAATTTCTACTGTTGCATTTTTAGAAAGTTCATTTTCAGGGATTAATCCTACTGATAAAACTAAAGTATCACAGTCTATATGTTTTTCTGTACCATGTATAGGTCTCATATTTTCATCTACTTTGGCTATTTTTACACCTTCTACTCTGTCCTTACCTTGAATATCTACAATTGTATGATTTAATAATAAAGGTATATCAAAATCTTCCAAACATTGTACAATATTTCTTGTGAGGCCATTAGGATAAGGCATAATTTCCACTACTGCTTCAACTTCTGCTCCCTCAAGCATGAATCTTCTTGCCATTATTAAGCCAATGTCTCCAGAGCCTAGTATAACTATTTTTTTCCCAACCATGTACCCTTCCATATTTATAAATCGTTGGGCTGTTCCTGCAGTAAATACTCCACTTGGTCTAGAACCGGGAATAGCAATGGCACCTCTAGGTCTTTCTCTACATCCCATAGCAAGTATTATAGCTTTAGAACTTAGTTTAAAAAACCCATCAGTAGGGTTAATGGCAGTAACTATTTTTTCATCATCTATATTTAAAACCATAGTATCTAGCTTGTATTCAATTCCAACTTTTCTTAGTTCATCAATAAATTTTTCTGCATATTCTGGACCAGTAAGTTCTTCTTTAAATATATGAAGACCAAAACCATTATGGATACATTGGTTAAGAATACCTCCTAATTCTCTATCTCTTTCAATAACTAATATATTTTTTATACCATTTTCATAAGCACTAATGGCTGCAGCTAACCCAGCTGGACCCCCTCCAATAACTACTAATTCATAATCCATATTATTTCCCTCCTTTAGTTACGCCAGTTAGTATTTTCGAATCTTTCCCATCTTTTACTACATCCAATATATCATTATCTAATTCTCTAGCTAGTATTTCCATAACCCGAGGCATACAAAAGCCTCCTTGACATCTTCCAGAACCAGGCCTTGCTCTCCTTTTAACCCCATCTACAGTCCGAGCTCCTGCTTTTCTATGGATAGCATCAACAATTTCACCTTCCGTAATATTTTCACAACGACATATGATTCGACCATATCTTGGGTCTTTTTCAATAAGAGCTGCTTTTTCGTCGTCATCTAATTCTACAAATCTGATAACTTTTCTTCTTCTAGGATTAAAGTTTTCTTTTTCTGTTAAGCCCCCGGAAATATCTTTAATTATTTCAACTACATATTCTGCAATGGCAGGTGCGGAAGAAAGGCCAGGTGATTTTATTCCTGCTACATTTATAAATCCTTTTGCATCTTCAGCTTGGCCTATTATAAAGTCTTTAGCATCTGCCCTAATACCTGCAAAGTTAGTTATAGATTTATTAAAAGGTATTTCTTCTAAGCTTTTAGATGCAGTTTGTCTTACATACTCTAATCTTTCACCAGTAGTATTTGTACTATCCTTATTCTCCAAAACTTCATTATCTGGACCTATTATTACATTTTCATGTACAGTAGGAGCTACAACTACTCCCTTTCCTAATTTGGTAGGGCATTGAAATAGAATACTATTAACAATATCTTTTGCATCCTTGTCAAGTAAATAATATTGACCACGTTTTGGAGTTATAGTGATCTTATGCTTTGAGACTAAATTATTTATCTTGTTAGCGTATAATCCAGCACAGTTTATAACATATTTAGAATGGAAATCTCCTTGGTTTGTTATGAGCTTATAATAAGCATCCTCTTTTTTAATGTCTAGAACCTCAGTGTTTAAAAGTAGTTCTGTACCATTTTCTTCAGCATTTTCAGCCAAGGCTATAGCCAATTCCCAAGGACCAATAATTCCGGCAGTTTTTGCGTAAAGTCCACCTATTACTTGAGGATTAATATTTGGTTCTATGTCCTTAATTTGGTCTTTGTTTAGAATTTCCATATGGGGAACGCCATTTTTTATTCCTCTTTCATATAGCTCCTCTATAGTTTCCATATCCTCATCATTAAATCCTAGGACTAAAGAACCGATTCTTTCAAAAGGTACATCTAATTCCTCACATACTTTATCAAACATAGGGTTTCCTTTTACATTGAAATAAGCCATTTTTGTGCCAGGTTTATTATCATATCCAGCATGAATAAGGGCTGTATTAGCTTTTGTGGTACCATTGGAGACATCGTTTTCCTTATCTAATAATAGAATGTCTAAATTATATCTTGATAACTCTCTTGCAATGAAGGTGCCAGTTATTCCAGCGCCTATAATTGTTACATCATACATATTTTTTCCCCCTTCTGATTGGAAATCAAAAAACCATATTTAGAGCCTCTCTTAGAGACTTTAAATATGGTTCTCTTATTCTCAACCAAATATTTAGTTATATTATAATATATGCAAAAGAGCACACCTGATAAACCTAATTTTTCATAGGTTTCGGTACGCTCTCAAATTCTCTAATGAATATTATATTGTAATTATACTATACCATAAATATTTATAAAATGTAAAGGGAAAAAATGAGATATGTTAAAACTATTGCTAATTATTATGTTATAATGGTTATGTAATTTAAAAGTTAAAAACATTATCAGTAATTTTAGAAAATTTTAAAAATTAAAGGGGGAGGGCAGTTGAATAAAAATATATCTAAAATAATTATCTCCATATTACTAATATTTGTGGGATTAACTTTTCTAATAGTATTTATGAAATTACCTCATTATGCTATTAGCCATGATTTTAAAGAGGGGAAGGTAGAATATAATATTACCTGGGGAGAGATAGGAAAAATTATATGTAATACCTATAAGGATTTATTGAAGGGTTCTTTAGGTACGAATTCAAAAGGCAATTCTGTATGGCAAGATATTAGGCCTTATTTTGGGAATACTGTAATATTAACTTTTTTTACTACTATTATTTCTATTATATTAGGTTTCTTTATAGGTATATATGAAGGTAAAAAAGTCGAACTTAGAGATAGTACAGGGAGAGTTTTATGGAAAACTATTTTTAAATCCTTACCAGAACCCCTTATAATATTTATAATTTACTTAATAATTTTAAAAGCTTTTAATTTTAAGATTATTGCCCCTGGGAAAACTACATACATGTCCTTTAAAGATTATATTGTTCCTATACTATCCCTTCTTATATTTCCAACTATACACATTGCTAGGATAACCATGGAGAGCATAATAAATACTTATGATAGTCAGTATTTAATATCTGCAAAGATGAAGGGGGCTTCAAACTTTAGGATTTTAAGCAATCACCTGATAAAGAACATAATTATAGATGTAATGGAGGAGTTTTCCTCTTTCATAGTTATAATATTTTCAAATTTAGTGATTGTTGAATATATTTTCTATTATCCTGGATTAACCCATAAATTAATTGAAAGCTATGTTAATAGTGATATGAATACTGTATTTGGAATAGCAGTTATAATAGGGCTAATCTCTATAACTTACAATACTGTATTTAAGGTTATAAAAAATACTATAGATCCAATAAAAAGTAAATCACTGCAATTGAAATGAATATGAGGTGATTAGATGAAAAAAATAAATTGGCCAATAATTATAGGCTTAATAATTATATCAATAATGATTTTAGTAATGATTTATGAAGAAAGTATTATTAGGGTAGATCCTTTATCTATAGATGAAAATGTTAGTTATAATTTAGGCGATGAAAAAATGTCAATAAAACATCCTCTTCCACCAAATAAATTAGACAAGTTTGGCACCGACCCTATAGGGAGAAATGTACATAGTTTAATAATCACTGGTACAAAAGTAACTATTGGAATTGCGGTTTTGGCATCATTATTTAGGTTATTAATTGCAGTGCCTATAGCCTTTTACAGTGGGTTTGGGGGTAAAGTAAGTAAAAAGAGTATAAAGTTTTTTACTACCTTTTTTAATATAATACCAGGGATTATTATGGCATACGTGGTGCTTAGTCAGGAAGTTTTTAAAGAAATAAGCCTGAAGGCAGGTATATTTTTAACTTCTATAGTCTTGGCAATAATCGGATGGGGGGAATTAGCAAGGGTTCTAAGTAATGAAATAGAAGAAAATACTAAGAAAGAGAAGGAAAAAACAAATATATCTAGAAAGCATATATTTAAGAAGATTTTTCCTAAGGTGTTTGCAAATTTCTTTACAGGGACAGGGAAAATTCTTACTAGCCTTTGTATATTGGGAATTATAGGGATTACCGTAGGTATAGATAAGTTTAATAATATCGGATTTAATAGTGGTGTAGGTAATATTTCTAATTATTATCCCGAGTGGACTGGTATGCTTAATATTGCAAGAGAAGCTATGGTGGATGGAGATTACTGGTTGGCCCTATTTCCCCTACTAGGATTTACCTTAGGTGGAATTGGATTTAATTTAATTGGTGAAGGAATATTGTATGAAGTAGAAAAAGATTATACTATCTTTTATAAAGGAATGAAAAGTATAGGTCATTATATATCTCCTAAAACTTATATTAACGAATGGAAAAATGTTAGGTATAATATGAAGAATATTATTATCAAATCCTTCATAATTTTTGTTGTAGTTGTACTTATAGTATTTCCACGACCCAAGTCCATTGAAACCATTCATAAGGTAAATAGTGATAATATAGTAAATCATGTAGAAGAATTGGCAAAGAACGAATATAATGGAAGAGCCATGGGGACAAAAGGAATAGAAGAAGCCAGAAATTATATAGAGAAAGAATTAGATGCCATGGACTTAGAGCCTGTTTTTGGGGAAAAAGGAGAGGAAGAGAATCTTTCTTTTGCTAAAGAATATAGTTTTCACACGGAACATGATAAAGTTATAGAAGGCAAAAATATTGCTGGCTATATAAGGGGAAGTAAACAACGATATCCTTTAGTTATTGTAACTAATTATGATTATATAAATAGCATGGAAAATGGTGAATACAAAGGATTATACGAAAGTGGAACTAGTATAGGAGCAACTTTAGAATTAGCAAGGGTATTAAAAGAAGAAAGTCTAGAGAAAATGCCTAAAAGAACAATAATATTTCTATTTACTGATGGAAGTAAATATGATGGTGTGGGAGCCTATGAATCTATAGGAGAAAAATATGTTGATATTAGTAGTTTTTATATGTATTTCAATTATTTAGGAGTAGGGGATAGTGATAAATTATATTTAAATACTTCTACAGTTTCTAGTGGTAATGCTATATTTTATAAGTATGTAAAGGATGCTAAAAATATAATAAGAGACAATGGATTTAACCTGGAATATGAATATTTTGGAGATATGTTAGAAGTTCCAGATACTTTCTTTAAAAATCGTGTTTCTGGTTTGACTTTTTCAGGGATAGGTAAAAATGAATATTTAAATAATTATTGTGGTGAAAAGCAAAATGATATTAATAATATAAACTTTAGGAAATTAACAAAACAGACTGAAACTTTAATGGAAATAGCTATCAGTTATGCTTGGGAAGGTAGATATATTTGGGGGAATTAGCGGTGAAAAAAAGTTTGTTAAAGGTGAATAAATTAGAAACTAATTACTATAAGGATAATGAAACATTATACGTTTTAAATGATGTTTCATTTAAACTATATGAAGATGAAGTAGTAGTTTTGATTTCTGAACAGAATATTTTTAGGCAAGGATTAATATATTCATTAATGGGAACTATTGATAAGCCCTTAGGAAAAGTTACAAGGGGTGAGATTTGTTTTAAGGGAAAAAGTATTTTGGATATGAATGAAAGAGAACTAAGGCAAATTAGAGGGAATAAAATATCCGCTATTTCTGATACAGGTATAAGTGGATTAAATCCAAGATTAAAAATAGGTTATCAAATTAAAGAGTCTTTAATTATTCATAAGAAATCAAAAAGGGAAGATAGGGATAAAAGGGTTAAAAAATTACTTGAAAGACTTGGAGTAGAAGATATTGGGAAAGTTTATGAGTCATATCCTTATCAATTAGATGAAAAAACTATTTATATAGTTCATTTAGCTATAGGACTTATCTGTAGACCAGAAATTCTAATAATAAATAGTACATCTAAAAGCTTGGATAAAAAGGAAAGAATAGGGATATATAATTTGTTAAAAGAAATAAAAAGGGAATTGAGTCTATCTATATTGTTTATGACAAATGATTTAGAGGCTGTAGATGAAATAGCCGATAGGGTAATAATTGTTAATAAAGGAATATTATTAGAAGATAGTCCCATTAAAATTTTTAGTAAAGAACCATTACATCCATATTCCAAGAGACTAGTAAATAATGATATTGGGAAAGAAAAAGAATGGGATTTAAGAAGTAAATCATATAGTTGTATTTTTTATAATAAATGTAGTGAAAGGAGGGAATCTTGTTTCAAATACCTTCCAGAATATTTTACTCTTAAGGAAGGGGAGAAAGTAAGATGTATATTATATAGATAGGGGGGATAGCCATGATGGGTGAAGTATTTAAAAAGTACAAAGAAAACTTTAGTAAATTTATAATCTATTTTATATTGGCAATAATTATTCATGTAATTACCAGTTCAATAACTACAGATGTAATGTTAAAACTACAACTAGGATATAATGTAGATATAACAGATATTTTAAATTTTAAAATGATTATCATTATATTAATAAATATCTATTTATCTGCTTATCTTTTACTTATTACTAAGAAAATAATAAAGGGAGAAATAATTGAACAAAAAGATATTTTCCCCGAGGCACTCCATTATTTTCCTAGGCTTTTGGGGGTTGCATTAATGTATGGAGCAATAACATTCTTTGTGTTTTATATTGGAATAATTGCAATGTATGTTAATTCTGCCTTGTTTATATTGTTTGTTATTTTGTTTTTGCTTTGGATGATATTTGCAATTTTTCTATCTCCAACAAGCCAGTACCTTGTATATAATGATGAAAAAATTGGAGGCTCAATAAAATCAGGATTTAAACTAGGGAAGAAGTATTTCTTTAAGATCTTAGGTCTAATAGGAATCTTAGCATTAATTTTAATTATAAAGGATTCACTTACTAAAACCGAATATGATATTGCAATTGTCATTACTTACAGTATAGTATTTCAGTTGTTCCATGCGTATTTCTGTTTGTATATAAGTAATATGTGTAAAGAAGAAGAAGAGGCTGAAATTAGCTAAAGTGATAAGTTATTAAAATATATAATTGAGGATAAAAAATCAATTCATGAAATTATAGGAGAGCATGAAGTAACTATTGGGTCTATCCATAGAAAAATAGTATAGGGAATACAATAAGGAATGAACCTTTGGAGCTATTCAAGGGTTCATTTTTTAAATAAATTAGGAAGGTGAGAATATGAGAAGAAAAGACAGGGAAATGAATAGAGAATTTGGTCTTAAGGTTATAGATAAGGCTAATCATGGTATTTTATCTATGGTAGATAAAGAGGGAGACCCCTATGGTATTCCACTATCTATAGTAAGGAATGAAAACACTTTATATTTCCATTCAGCAATGGATGGAAAAAAGGTTAAAATATTTAAAGATAACCCTTATGTAAGTGTAGTATTTGTTGGACAGACAAGAATTCCAGAAAATTATACCAAGGAAGAACTAAATGAAATGACAAAAGATGAGTTAAAGGCAGTGTTGTTCATTAGTAGTGTTTTTACCACAGAGTTTGAATCTGCCATTGTAAAAGGTAATGTAAAATTAGTAGATGATGAAAACGAAAAGATTAAGGCAATGAAGTTAATTTGTGAGAAGTATACTCCTACAAAAATAGAATATTTCCCCATAGCAATTAAAACAGGGTTGGGAAGGACTAATGTATATTCAATAGAAATTGAAGAAATTACAGCGAAAAGAAAAAAATATGATGAAGATGGAAAGGAAATGAAGTGGGGGAGAATGGACAGTAATAAGGAGTGATTATCCAAATTGGTTATAATATTAGAGATATCTTATTGAAATTCAACCCTTCACCTTAAATAATCAATGGATTAAGCTTGCAAGCTTAATCCATTGACATGAGTAAACTTATTCAGTGTAATTATCAAAGTAACCTTGTATATATACAATAGGGGTACCTTTATCTCCACTTCCAGAAGTTAAGTCAGAAAGGGAACCTATTAAGTCAGTAAATTTTCTAGGAGTAGTACCTTGGGCAGCCATTGTGTTAACTGGATTTAATTCCTTGTTTTTGATGTATTTAGAAATTGCTTTTTTAAATTCTTCGCCTTTTAAATGATTAAAGTCATTATCAGCAAGGTATTTTAATTTAATTTCATTTGGTGTACCTCTAAGTCCTTTAGTATAAGCAGGAGATACTACAGGGTCAGCTAATTCCCAAATGTATCCCATGGGATCTTTAAAGGCACCATCTCCATAAATCATAACTTCAACAGTTTTACCTATTCTTTTTTTTAGCATAGCTTGAATTTTGTCAACAATAGGTTGGCAGTCCCGGGGGAAAAGTTTCACTTTATCTTCTGTAGCTTTATTTGACCCTAAAAGACCATAGGCTTCATTATAACCACTTCCATCTATAGATCTTATTAAAATATCATCAAGGCTATAAATTTTTTCCCCTCCATTTGCTTTTAATATTTTCTTTGTTCTATGTCTTGAATGAATATCACAGGTTAAAACATTTTTTGTATAGCTTAATATGGTCTTAGGAGTTTGCTATTTAAAAAGTGTATCCTTATCTCCCGCTGCAAGTAAATTTATTAAGGATTTAGAAAGCAAATAAACCTTACTACAAAGATTTTAACTATTTGTCATAAAAAAGAGGAATTATTCATATAGAATAGAACTTTAATTCTATTGCATATTAGAAAACCTTATAAAATTACTATGGGAGGCAAATAAATGTCAAAGAAAAAAGGATTGGCCATTAATATAATTCTTATATTAATAATTTGGTTAACGATTATCCTAGTATTTTCAATATTTATTAAAAGATTATTTATATTTTTACCAGTATTATTATTGACTAACTACATTCTTTATTTTAAAAGGAAAATTTCTGCTTCTTGGTCACTATTTTCTATGATGATGGCTATGTTAATTGGAGAAATTTTTGGGATTATAATGGTTATAATAGTTGAAAAGATTTCATTAAATGAATGGGGGTTAGCAGTATATTTAACATCGCCGGTTTCCCATTATATATTATCTGCTATCATCATTTTATGTACTTGGTCCTTAATGGGAATACATAGTTTAATAAAACATAGGAAGCAGAATTGTTGGAAAGGGCTTATTGATGAAATAGCTAGTACAAATATAAACGAAACAAATTCATTAACTTCATATGAATATAAAGTTTATAATAGCCATGTTTCCCTTATGATATTGGAACTTATTAAAATGATACTTTTACTTAGTATGTTCGCATATGCATTAGTGGTTATTGTAGGTAAATATATTACTATATCAAATACTAATTTAAATAAGTATTTGTTTGGAATTATAGTTCTTATTTCTTTATTTTGGGCATTTTATTGGTGTAACATTAGGATAAAAGTTACAGGTGAAACTTTACAATTTATAAGAAAAAATAAAGTATATGCTGAATATCCTTTATACTTACAATTTAATTCAATGAATGAAAAACATAGTATACAAAAAAAATTCACTGGCACTAGGAGAATAAATATTTTTAAAAAAAATCACAGGCCTATTAATCAGGTATGTTGGTGTATTAGAAAAGAAGATTTTAGTAATGCTATGAATGAAATAGAGAAAGCTCAAAAAGCATATATTGAAAAACGTTTTGAAAATAATGTTGTTACTTGGGAAGCGGCTATGGATAAACATTTAGAAGAATATTCAGAGGATGCTAAATTCTTTATTCCAAAGGAAGAGATAATGAAAGCAGAAAAAAAGCAATGGCTAAAAGTTATTCTTGGTTTTTCTATAATATTATGTTTATTAATAGGACTTTGGTATTTATTTTTATATGATCCTTATATGCATAATAATGAAAATATGTTTTCTGCCAGAATACTTATTTTTATTTCTTTCGTATTGTTTCCAGGAAGTGTATGCCTGGGAAATTACTATCTCTATAAAAGACGGTTACCAAAAGAAATTACTTTAACTCCTCAGAGTATTGAAATTGATGGGAAACGATTTTTTTCAATGGAAATTAGATATATTACAATGACACCAGCAAATTATAGTTTTACAAATAATTTGACTTCTAACCGGAGAGAATGGGTTATTAGAACTGGGAGAGAATTATCAAAATATGAGATAGGTTATGCAGTAACAAATCAAAGTAGTGATCCATTTTATCCTTATGTATATGAAGAATATGATAAATTATGTATAGCTGTACAAAAATGGTGTGAGGAAAATAACGTGAATTTTAGATTTCAGTATGAGTAAGATTAAGTCTAGATTAAAATTTGATCTTCAATTGCTTAATGAAGTTTATTCGTTAAAGGAGATAAACAAAGAAGAATTGGAATGATATAGCAAGGTTAAATCGACAAAATAGGTAGAGTAAAAAGAACCCATATTCAGAGGGTTCTTTTTGTGATCTACACACTAGATATGGATTGCCTCCTATTCAATAAAGCCTACATATAACCCCGCAAGCCATTCTCTTTCCCGCATCTCCTGAAGGTTGTGTCCTATAATCATCAGGATTTTGATGAATAATTACAGATCTTCCTATAACATCACTGGGTTTAAACCTATTTGTAAAAAAGCTCATTCTAGCATAACCATTATTTGAAAATAGAACAGGAAAATCTCCAGCGTGATTTCCGTGAGGTTGATTTGTAGGATTCCAATGACCTCCAGCTGCTTGAAATGGATTTTCAGGATTTCCTATTTCACAAGAACCATTTTCATGAATATGGAAGCCAAAGGGACCAATAGGGGCTTCGCTATTAGTAGCTGGTTCATAATTAGGTAATCCCCATACTTCAACTGATACTTCCGTACCACCAGGTACATTATAAAAATATACTGTTCCAAATAAATCAGGCGCAATAGGACCACCTTGGATTTTCGCGTACGAATTGTCTATATTATAATAATCCATAGACTATACCCCCCTTTTTATATATAATATGTAATAGCAACTAAAATGTTTATAATGTATTAGTGATTAAGGAGGAGAAGACATGGATAACTTTGGGACATTTAGTTTTTTAGGCATTCTTAGCTTTATAATAGGTGTTACAAAGGAAATATTAATTATTATATTAATTTTTAAACTTATTAAAATGTCTAATATATTTATTAAGAAAAATAATACGGATAAACAAGAAAATGTAAATGAGGGCTTAGAGAAAGATAATAAATAATATATCTATGTTTGCAAAAGTTTGTTTTGTTAAATAACATTTTTTAGTTGTAAATATAGATAAAACCAATCATTGACAAGTATAGTAGTCATAGATAAAATAGATATATAGCTTATTATAATTAAATTTTTGAAGAGTTTAATTATAATAAGTACCAGTCAAAATAATATTAAAGAATAAATTCACATATAATAACCCTATCAATTGACCATGTATATTTGCAGATTAAAGAGAATTTAGAAAGTAGGGAGAAAAATGTATAGCCCGACATATGGTAAGGTATCTTTTGAAGAAATGGTTAATATTATAAAAAGTTTTATTTCTGAACAACCTGAAATCAGTTACAATATATCCGTAGGTACTGATAGTCAAAACTTTGGATATACTAAAATGGTAGTAGTTGTAGCAGTTCATAGAGTAGGAAAAGGTGGAATATTCTTTTATGATATTAATCGTATTAAAGCCATTAATAATATATCTCAAAAGCTATTACATGAGACTAGTGTTAGTTTAGAAATAGCTACAAAATTATCGGAAGTTTTTGAAAAAGAAGAAATAAGTTATGATATAAGTATACATGTAGATGCTGGAGAGAATGGACAGACTTCAAAACTAATTCCAGAAATAGTAGGTTGGATAAAAGCTTGTGGATTTCAGTGTGAAACGAAACCTAATTCTTATGCAGCATCCTCTATAGCCGATAAGTTTTCAAAATAGAATTTTATAATGTAAAGATAAAAGTCATGTAATTAGATGTTAGTTATGGCATCATGGACATTGCCTTCACCGATTAAAGCAGTGATAGCAACTAATGACTGGAGACCAGCCGTTTTAACAATGATTAATTTTTTCATTTTGTTGGCTGTTTATTACCCGTTCTTTAAATCTTATGAGAAAAAACTATTGGAAGAGAAACACAAAAAGCTATAGCTTAAGGGAAAAACAAATAATTTAATAAAGAATAAATTACAGTTTAAAATATTATACTTATATTACGAGTTTCTTTTTTATTAATGAAAAAGAAACTCGTTTTTATTATAAGCTATATTTAATGAAATTTTATGGAAAGTCTAAATTTCTAGAGCTAGAAGGGAGTATGTTGTTAATATTAACCCTTTGAGGAATTTAAAATATGGTATAATTTTAATTAAGTTGCATGTAAAGGAGATGTATAGGATATGATAGCTGAAAATGTAGGGTTAGTGCTAGAAGGAGGGGGTATGAGAGGCTCATATACTTCTGGTGTTCTAGCTGTTCTTATGGATGAAAACATTAGATTTCCTTATGTAATAGGGGTTTCTGCAGGAGCAAGTAATGGAGCAAATTTTGTAGCTGGACAAAGGGAGAGAAATAGAAAAGTATTTATTGACTATGTAGAGAATAAAGAATACTCAGGATTTAAACATTTAATTAAAAATAAAAGTTATTTCAATATGGACTTTTTATATAGTGCTTTACCAAATGACATAGTACCTTTTGATTACGACACTTTTCAAAAGTCCGAAACGACTTTTAAGGCTTGTGTTACTCACTGTGAAACAGGAAAACCTATATATTTTGAAAAAAGTGACTTTGATCCAGAACATTATATGGAAGCAGTTCTTAGAGCATCTAGTAGTTTACCAGTTATATCCCAACCAGTGGAGATAAATGAAGAGTTATATTATGATGGTGGAATTGTGGATCCTATTCCTATAGAGAAATCTATTAAAGATGGAAATTTCTATAATGTAATAATATTAACGAGAAATAAAGAATATAGAAAAACTGAACAAAAATCAGGATTAATTACCAAAAGTAAATTAAAAAACTATCCTAAAATAAGAGAGGCCATAAAGGTACGACATATTCGTTATAATTTACTACTGGATGTAATAGATAAGCTCGAAGAAGATGGTAAAGTATATATATTCAGACCTGAAAAAAGTCTTGAAGTAGATAGACTGGAGAAAGATATTTCAAAACTTGAAGAACTATATGACCAAGGATATAGGGAAGCCATGCTTCAAATGGACAAATTTAAAAAATGGTTAAAAGGGACGAAAGCTTAAATACTTAACATACCTTATTCACATGTTCAATATACTTTAAAGGAAAGGATTATTGTTATGGAATAAGGGGGTAAAGTTTAAGGTTGAATTTAGAAGGGGTTGAACTTCTTATTCAGTTATTAGATAAAAACTATTTTAATGAGAGAATTTTTAATAAATATATAAGCCTACATCAGACAAAAGTTTTTATAAAACATGAGAGAGAACTAAGGAGAAATACTAGCAACTTGATTTTAAAAAATGAATTGAAAAATGTTATATTAAAAGAAAATTATAAAGATCCTTATGATTTTTATCTACTAAAGAAAAACTTGCCTCTATTAAAAAAAGATATAGAATATATAAAGACTAATCAAGATAATATTATTAATAATGCTTTAGAAAGAGTGTACAAAATTGTACCTGAAAAGGTTGTTGTTAACCCAAAAATCTACATTATTGCTGGTGGCCAGGATGGTGGATTTACTATTTTTATGAAAAATGTATATGTTAATTTGGGAAGATATATTGGAAATATGGAAGAATTTGAAAAAGTTCTTGCCCATGAACTATATCATGGTAGGAAATTAGAATGGTATAAAAAATTTTACTTAATCCTAAAAATGAACATGGATAACGAAAAACCAATGTTTGAAACTTTAGGAAGGATATTTGAAGAAGGTATAGCTTGTTTAATACAACATGGAGTTAAATTGTCCAAAGATGACCCTATTGAAACCTTAACGAGGAGAAAACTAATATTATCACAGGAAGCTTTCGGGGATTTAGATAAGGTTTTATTATCTATAAAAAATGGGAGACCTAACTACCAATTAATAGCAAGCTTAGATGTATACGTTCTTGGATATAAGATTATAAGGATTTTATATGAAAATAAAGGAATATATATTTTAGATGAGTGGACTATTAATTATAATTATAAAAAAATAATAAAAGAATATGTTTTCATATGTAAGGAGAAAAAAATTACAACTGGTTTTAGAAAGGACATTGATAAATGGCTACTTACTATATAACAGAGGACACCTTAGACCTATTCCAATTGTAATAGGTCTTTTATACTATAAAGAAATAACGTTCCATATTTATTAAAAACTATTGAAATGTTGTTTCAAAAATGATATAATTCTACACAAGAACAGAAAAAAATTAAAAGTATAGACAGAAAGAATGGTGATATGGCTATATGGAGTATAATAAAATTATTACTGAAGAAATTAATCCAGATACAAAAAACATAGATAATGTTTCAACTATTGAAATGGTGGAAATCATTAATGCCGAAGATAAGAAAGTAGCCTATGCAGTTGAAAAAGAATTACCTGCTATTGCAAAGGCAATTGATATTATTTCAAATAAATTGTCTAAAGGTGGAAGATTAATTTATATTGGTGCAGGAACTAGTGGACGATTAGGAATATTAGATGCTTCAGAATGTCCACCAACCTTTGGAGTATCCAAAGATTTAGTTCAAGGTCTTATAGCAGGTGGTCATAAAGCTATTTTTGAAGCAGTAGAAGGAGCTGAAGACAATAAGGAACTTGCCTCTGAAGATTTAAAAAATATGGATTTTAGTTCCAAAGATGTTATCGTAGGAATTGCAGCCAGTGGAAGAACTCCATATACTATTGGAGGTTTAGAATATGGCAATAGTATAGGTGCATATACTATTAGTATAACTAATAATCCAAATTCAAAAATGTCAAAAATAGCTAACTTATCAATTGCTCCTATAGTAGGGCCTGAAGTAATTTCTGGTTCTACAAGGCTAAAATCTGGAACTTCGCAAAAAATGGTACTAAATATGCTAACAACAGGTTCCATGATTAAGCTCGGCAAAGTGTATGAAAATTTAATGGTTGATGTAGTAGCCCAAAACTTAAAACTAATAGAGAGATCCAAAAAGTTAGTTTCTCTAGCAACTGGGGTATCAAATACTATAGCAACTGAATATTTAGAAAAAACAGAATATAATGTTAAATTAGCTATTCTATTAATTAAAACAGGACTTTCCGTTGAAGAAGGAAGGGTATTACTAGAAAAAAATCAGGGATACCTAAGGAGGGCAATTGAAGAAAGTTAAGCTTTTTTAATAATAAAGAAAAGGGGGAGAAACATGAGTAATAAAATTAAAAGAATCTCTCAATCAATTCTTAAGAACATTGGTGGAGAGGAAAACATTATCACTTTTGAAAACTGTATGACAAGGTTAAGGGTCAAATTAAAGGATCCATCTCTTGTTAACAAAAAAGAACTAGAAGAAACTGATGGCATTATGGGTGTAATAGAATCAGGTTCTACAGTACAAGTAGTTGTTGGTCCCGGAACAGCAAATAAAGTATCTGACGAAATTAGGGCTACAACATCTATTAAAGTTGAAGACGTTGTAGAAAATGGCGACGCAGCAGCAGTTAAAAAACAGGCTAAAGAGCAATACCAAATAACTGGTGAAGGATTTAATAAAATTGCGCAAATATTTATGCCATTAATTCCAGCATTTATTGGTTCAGGTCTTATAATGGGTATTAACAATATTTTACAGCTAGATTCAGTTGCAAGTAGGATAAATATAAGCCCAAATATTACAGGATTATTAGCAGCATTTTCAGGTGCAGTATTTGGCTATTTAGCGATTATGGTGGGTATGACTGCAGCTAGAGTATTTGGCAGTTCAATAGCAATAGGTGGTTTAATGGGTGGTATAACAATATCGCCAGTACTAGAAGGAGTAGAGCTTTTTGGAAAACCACTAGTACCAGGTCGTGGAGGAATAATTTCTGTATTACTAGTAGTTTGGTTCGCATCCTGGGTAGAGAAAAAATTAAGGAAAGTACTGCCAGATGTACTTGAACTAATATTAAACCCGTTATTAACAATATTAATTGGAGGTTTTGCTGCAGTACTTGTATTACAACCTTTAGGTGGACTTATTGCAGATGGTATAGGTAATGGAGTAACTAAAATAATTGAAACAGGTGGACCTATAACAGGAGCATTATTAGGCGGAACATTCTTACCGTTAGTTATGTTAGGGTTACATCAAGGACTATCACCAATACATCAATCTTTAATAGACTCTTATGGAGTAACCACATTACTTCCAATTCTTGCAATGGCTGGTGCAGGGCAAGTAGGAGCTAGTTTTGCAGTTTATATGAGAACAAAAAATCAAAGACTTAAGAAGACAGCAGCAAGTGCTTTACCTGTTGGAATATTAGGGGTAGGTGAACCTTTAATCTATGGTGTTACTTTACCATTAGGAAAACCTTTCATAGGAGCATGTATAGGTGGAGCTGTTGGTGGAGCAATTGTAGCACCTTTTAAAGTTGGGGCAGTAAGTATGGGTGTTTCTGGTCTGCCATTGACTTTACTAATAGAACAAGGTGCTGGAAAATTCCTACTAGGTATTGTTGGTGCTTATGTAGGAGGATTTATAGCTACATTATTACTTGGTTGGGACGATCCTGTTGATGAATAATTAAGATATATGATAAAATTATAGGTGCCTCTTAGGGGCACCTATAATACTTTGAGAGGAGGGTATGTAAATGTTAGGAATTTCTGTATATGCTGGAATGGATAATAAAGTTGAGGATATTATTGATTATATTGATAGGGCATCTAAATTAGGAATTAAAACAGTATTTTCATCAGCTCACATACCAGAAGTAGATGAAAACTTTGAAAAAGATTTTGAAACTATTTTAGAAGAATGTTCTAAGAGAGATATGACTACAATTATGGATATATCAAAGGGATACTTTGATAAATTAGATATAGAAAAACATAAAATAGATTATTTAAGATTAGATTATGGTTTTACTATTAAGGAAGCTGCCTTAATGTCCCAAAAATGTGGTTTTGGTATATCAGTAAATGCAACTACATTTTCAGAAGAACAAATTAAGGATTTCAAAAAATATGGTGGGGATATAAATAAAATAAATGCTTGTCATAACTTTTATCCTAGGAAAGGTACAGGTATTTCAGAAGAATTATTTATAGAAAAAAATAAGCTTTTTAACCAATATGGTGTGAAAACTATGGCTTTTATATCTTCTAATCACATAAGAAGAGGACCTGTATATGAAGGATTACCTACTATGGAAATGCATAGAGAGATTCTTCCTATAGTTAGTGCTCAGCATTTATTGGATTTAGGGGTAGACTATGTAGTAATAGGAGATGCCATGGCCTCCGATAAAGAGCTTAAAGATTTATCTCTTATTAAGGAAGATCTTAAATTGATACCGTTAAAGATTAATAAAGACCTAAGTGATATAGAATTAGATTTGTTAAAAGAAGTTCATACTAATAGGGAAGACCCAGGAGCCCTTGCAATACGTTCACAAGAATCAAGATTAATTAAAAAGGGAAAAATTAGTCCAAAAAATAATGGATTACAAAGAAAGAAATATTCTGTTACAATAGACAATGAAGGATATAGTAGATATGAAGGTGAATTAGAAATATTATTAGAAAGCCTAGAAACTGATTCTAGAATAAATGTAGTTGGTAATGGGGATAGAGGTGCTATATTAATTGATAGATTAAAACCAGGAGAAAAATTTAAATTTATCTTATTTGAGGACTAATATTGGAGGAGAGAAATGAGTCTATTTGTAAAAATTAATGAAGTAAAAAATCAGTTAACTAATTCGGAGAGAAAAATAGCTAATTATGTTTTATCATATCCTGAAAAAGTATATAATCTTTCCACTTATGATTTAGCCAAATATTCAGAGACTAGCCCATCTAGTGTTGTGAGATTTTGTCAAAGAATGGGCTTTAATGGATTTCAAGAATTTAAAGTGGAATTAATAAAAAATACAGCGGATTTAGAAAATAACAAAAATATTGTTTATGAAGATGTAACAATAGATGATACAATTGAAGAAGTTATGGATAAAATAGCTTTAGAAAATATAACATCAATAGAAAAAACAAAGAAATTATTAGATGGGAAAGAAATGGAAAGGGCAATAAAAGCATTAGAAGAGGCTGAAAATATTTATATATTTGGGATGGGAGCTTCTGGAATAGTCGCTATGGATTTTCAGTATAAATTAATGAGAATAAATAGGAATGCTATTTTTTATTTAGATGGTCATACCCAGATGGCATCAGCAGTCCATATTTCAAAGGATGATATTGCTGTTGGTATATCTTATAGTGGAAGAACTCTGGAAGTCTTAAAATCAATGAGTAAAGCTAAAGAGGAAGGAGCCGCTACTATATCTATAACTAAATTTGGAGAAAATCCTATTAGCAATATCTCTGATATTAGGCTATTTGTAGGTAATATAGAAAAGAACTTAAGATTAGGGGCCATATCGTCAAGGATAGCCCAACTAACTGTTATAGACATGCTTTTTGTAGGTATAGCAAGGGAGGATTTCAATTTAGTTTCAGAGCATCTAAAGAAAACTAGAATGATTGTAGATGATTTCAAAGTTTAGAAAAAATCAAGAAAGAAGGAGATGCAATGTTTAATTTTTTTAAAAAAGAAAAGTCAGTAGAGATTATAGCACCGATGACTGGAACAATAATAGATATTGAAGATGTACCAGATAAAGTGTTTTCTGAAAAAATGGTAGGTGATGGTTTGGGAATTGAACCAACAGAAGGAGTTGTAACTGCACCTTTTGATGGAGAAATAGTAAGTCTTTTTCCAACAAACCATGCTATAGGCTTAAGAACAAAAGGCGGTTTAGAACTTTTAATACATGTAGGTTTAGATACAGTAGATTTAAAAGGAGAAGGCTTTGAAAGGTTAGTAAAAGAGAATCAAAAAGTAAAAAAAGGTGATATTCTTTTAAAATTTGATATTGACTATATTAAAGCTCAAAGTAAACAGGTAATTAGTCCTATAATAATTACTAATATGGATATAGTTAAAGATTTAGATAAATTTAATGGTAAAATAGAAAAGGGAAAAGATATTTTGATGAAGGCAAAAATTTAAAACCCACATTTTGTGGGTTTTAAATTCTTAGGCTAAGGAGGAATGTCATGATTAAATTTATACACACAGGGGATTTACATCTAGGTTCCCAGTTTAAAAGTGCAAGTTTTCATGGAACAGTAGGGAAAAATCGAAGAATGGAATTGTGGGAAACATTTAAAAGAATTATTAATAGAGGAAAAGAAAATTCAGTAGATTTTTTATTCATTACAGGAGATATTTTTGAAGAAGATGTTTTTAATTTAGGGGATATAAGAAGACTGAGAGATAGTTTTCTTACTTTAAATGATACAAAAATAATTATATCTACAGGTAATCATGATACATTAAAGAAAAGCTCTCTGTATGAATTAATCGAATGGCCAGAGAATGTTTATATTTTTGGAAATAAAAATATAGAAAAGTTTGAGTTTCAAGAATTAAATACTGTAATTTGGGGATTTAGCTGGGAAAAGAATGAATATAAATCTAGTGATTTTTTAGAGTTTCAAGATTTAGATCCAAATAAAACAAATATATTACTTATCCATGGAGATTTGACTAATAGTGAATCAAACTATTTACCTTTAGACAAAAATAAATTAGTATCTATAGGCTTTAACTATATTGCCCTAGGTCATATACATAAGCCTAAATTAATATCAGAAAAAATAGCTTATTGTGGTAGTCCAGAGCCTTTAGATTTTGGAGAAACTGGGGTTCATGGAATAATAGAAGGTATAGTCGATAAGTCAAAAGTAAATTTAGAACTAATAAATTTTAGTAAAAGACAATTTCAAATAAAAGAAATTAATATAGATAGTTTAATGAATTATGATGAAGTTATAGAATCTATTATTAATTGTGATAAAAAAGAAAATAAGGAAAAAGACTTATATAGAATTATATTAACTGGGTTAATTGATAGGGATATAAAATTAGATATAAAAGAGTTAAAAAGTTATTTAGCTAGTGAATTTTATTATGTAGAAGTTATTGACAATACTGTTTTAGACTATGATCTGGAAAGACTTAAAGAGGATAATAGGGATAATGTG
The DNA here is from genome assembly GCA_035301805.1 of Tissierellales bacterium. Taxonomy (NCBI): domain Bacteria; kingdom Bacillati; phylum Bacillota; class Tissierellia; order Tissierellales; species Tissierellales bacterium. Next base: position 65,023 of record DATGTQ010000188.1, on the reverse strand, counting down.
ATAGGAATTTTCATTGAAAAAATGGAAGAGAAAGATTTACAAGATCCCATTGTGAGAGAAGCCTTATACATGGGTTTAGAGTCACTTTTACAGGAGAAGGTGGTTACTTGTTAATTAATGAATTAAATTTAATTGGATTTGGAAAATTTAAAAATAAGATTATTAAATTGGAAGATGGAATTAATATAATTTATGGGAAGAATGAAGTAGGTAAGACGACAGTACATAAATTTATTGAAGGTATGTTTTATGGCTATTTTAGGCCCTATACTAAGGTGAAAAGATATAGTAAAGATTATGACAGATATCTTCCCTGGTTTTTTAGTGAATATAGAGGAACTCTAAAATACGAATTAGATGGAAATATTTATAGGATTGAACGAAATTTTTTAAAAAAGAATGACGAAGTTAAGATGTATGATGATATTACTGGTGATGATTTAACCCATTTTTTAGAATATGATAAAGTAACTAGACTTCCACTACCAGGACCATTTTTATTAGGAATAAATAGCTCAGTAATTTACAACAATACTATTAATATTGAACAATTAAGAAGTAAAACGGATGAAAACTTAGCAAAAGAAGTAAAAGATAGTTTAGCCAACTTAGGTGGAAGTTTAGATGAAGATATTTCAATAAAAAATGCACTAAGTTTCTTAGATTTTAAAAAAGACGAGATAGGTACAGAAAGAAGAACAACTTCTCCCTATGGTCAATTAATTATAGAATTAGAAAACTTATACATTGAAAGAGAAAAGGCTATTGAATTACACAATGAAATGCTAGAAATAGGGAAGAACCTTAAATTAGCTAAAGATGAAATGGAAGTTTTAAGAAATAATAAAAGAGAAATTACTTTTAAAATAGCTGAAATAGAAAAAAATCAAAAAATTATAAAATACAACAAAGCAGTTAAAATAAAAAATAAAATAGATAGCTTAGAAAAAGAGAAAAAAGAACTAAAAGAATATTCTAACCTAAGTTTTGAAGATTATGAAGAACTTCTCCCTATAGATAATCAAGTAAAACAATTGAAAAAGAATATAGTTAAATGGAAAGATAATTTAAATAAAACAAAAAGTGAAATTAAAATCTTAGAAAAAAATATGGAAGGTCTGTATAGGTATAGAAATATAAAAGAAGAAGAAATGGAAAATATAAGTGAATATTTTAAAGAACTACTAACCCTTCAAAAGGAAATAAATAAAATTGATCAAAGATTAAAAGAGTTAGAAAGCCTAGGTGTTGACGTAGATGAAGAAAAGTTAAAGGATTTAGGTGAAGATATTTACTATTATGAAGATATGGAAAGAAAAAAGGATAAGCTAGAATTTAGTAAAGATAAAAATAATCTTTTTATATTAAAAGATAAAGAGGAAACTTTTACTGAAGAAATGGAAAAGAAAAATAAAATGTTCATTATATTTTTATTACTAACTATTATTCCAATAGGATTGGGTTTTATAGTTCCTATAATGTTTTTCATATCTATACCTTTTGCTATGGGCTTAGTTTATACCCTAATTTCTAAGGGTAATATAATGAAAGAAGGAGAAAAGATTAAGAATCAAATTAGTTTAATTGAAAATTCTAATAAAGAAATAGACAATAAAGTTCAAGAAATTAATAAAAAATTAGAGAGTCTATTATTTAAATATAAATGTAAAACAAGGAAAGAATTAAAACAGTTATATTCTGAGAACTATGAAAGTAGTGTAAATATAGATAGAAAATTTAAAGAAATAGAAAAGCTAAACTGGAATAAGAAAGAACTACATTCTAGTATAGAAAGGTTGAAAAAGGAGACTGAGAAATATAAGAAATTATTTAATATAAAAGAAGACTATAATATAGAAGATATTAAAAATATTAAAAAAGAATATAAAGAATACATAGATTTACAAAACAAATTAAATTATAAAATTAAGGATGAGAAAGGATATACTGATAATTTAAAAGAAGATAGAGAGGATAAAATTATTATATTAAATAAAATGAACTTTTTATTAGAAAAAAATAATTCTAGTAGTTTAGAAGAGTTTAAAGAAGGATTAAATAATAAAGAGAAATTAGATAAGATAAATGGGAGCTTAAAATTAAATTATTTAAATCTAGAAAAAACATTAGATAATGAGAAATTTGAAGATTTAAAAGCTGAAATTAAAGGAAATAATTTAAGTATAGAAAATAATTTAAGTATGGAAGATATAGAGAGTTTAAAGAAGGACTTTAAGGAAATAGAAGACGATATAAACAGTAAAAAAATTAATATAGCAAAATTAGAAGAAAGTACTTTTTTAAAATCTGGTGAATTTACACCTTTAGTAGAAATAGATGAAAAAATAGAAAGTTTAAAGATAGAGAAAAAATATTATGAAGATAAATTAGCCTCTATTAATTTAGCAAAAGATACAATAGAAGATATATCTAAAAATGTGCATAAAGAGTTTGCCCCAACTTTAAATAAAGAAGTTAGTCATTTAGTCCAAAAGATAACAAATAAGTATGATAATATTAAGATTAACCAAAGTATAGATATTGTAGCAGTAGAACCAGAGAATGGAGAAATTAAAAATATTCATAGTTTAAGTGGAGGTACAATTGATCAATTGTATTTTGCTACAAGATTTGCAATAATTGATATTATAACTGAAAGGAAGATTCCATTAATATTAGATGACTGTTTTATTCAATATGATAGTAAAAGGCTTACCAATGTTTTAGAGCTATTAGGAGAAAAAAGCAAGGAAAGACAGGTGATTTTATTTACATGTCATGAAAGAGAAGGAGAAATTTTAGAAGAATTAAATATAGATTATAATCTTATAGAAATATAACTTAATGTGATACATGAACCTTTATAAAACTGTAATTTAAGCCACTTGATAGTTGAAGTTAAGGTTTAAGATTAATTGAGGTGATTTGATGATATATGCTATAGGTGATTTACATTTAGATTTCCGAAAGGAAAAACCTATGGATGTATTTGGTAGTGAATGGATAAACCACGAAGAAAAAATCTTTGATAGCTGGGAAAAACTCGTAAGAGAAGATGATTTAGTTTTGGTTCCTGGTGATATTTCTTGGGCTATGAAGCTAGAGGATAGTTATGAGGACTTAAAGAGAATAGATGAGCTTCCAGGAAAAAAAATAATGTCTAAGGGTAATCATGATTATTGGTGGCAAGGTTTAAAGAAAATGAACGGTTTAAATTTAGAAACTATTAATTTTTTACAGAATAATAGTTTTGTATATAATAAAATAGGAATAGCAGGTAGTAGAGGATGGGCATCAAAAGGTTCGGAAGATTTTGATGCCCATGATGAAAAAGTATTTAGAAGGGAGCTTATTAGATTAGATTTATCTTTATCTTCTATAGATAGAACTATTGATAAAAAAATTGTTCTTTTACATTATCCACCTTTTAATTCAAAGTTGAAGCCTAATGAATTTGTGGATATAATGAAAAAATACAATGTGGATATATGTATTTACGGACACTTACATGCAGAAGGCCATAAATATGCTGTAGAAGGTGAAGTAGAAGGAGTTGAGTTTCATTGTGTAGCAAGTGATTATATTAATTTTATGCCAAAAGTAATAATTTAAAATTAAGGAGGAAATAACAATGAAAGTAATTATTGAAAAAGATTATGATGGACTTAGTAAAAAAACTGCAGAAATTATAAAAGAGGAAATAAATAAAAAACCAAATTTGATTTTGGGTTTAGCAACAGGTAGTACTCCTGTAGGAACTTATGAAGAACTTATTAAAATGTATAAAGAAGAAAATTTAGATTTTTCAAAGGTTACAACTTTCAATTTAGATGAATATATAGGATTATCTCCAGAACATCCAAATAGTTATCATGTATATATGGAAGAAAATCTTTTTAATCATATTAATATTGAAAAAGAAAATACCCATGTACCTAATGGAGAGGCAGAAGATATAGAAGAATATTGTAAGAATTATGATAAAGGAATTGAAGAACTTGGTGGAATTGATTTGCAAATATTGGGAATTGGGGAAAATGGACATATTGCATTTAATGAACCAGCGGAAGAATTAACTTTAGGCACTCATGTAACTGGGTTAACAGAATCAACTATAAATGCTAATTCAAGATTTTTTGATTCTATAGAAGAGGTACCAACGACTGCTATTACAATGGGACTAGGAAGTATTATGAAAGCTAAAAAGATAATTTTATTAGCCAGTGGAAAGAATAAGGCTCAAGTTATTAAAGAATTATTAAAAGAAGAATATACAACTACTGCAATACCTGCAACTATGTTGTTATTACACCCAGATGTAACAGTAATACTTGATGAAGAGGCAGCTTCAGAACACAATGAATAAAATAGGTGGTGTCATAATTGAGAAAGTTAATTAAAAATGTAAGGGTTATAACCCCTTATGAAATTATTTTTGAACATGCCTTATTGATAGAAGAGGGTATTATTAAGAAGATTATTCCTGAAGATAAAATTAATGATGAATACTATAGTGAAATAATAGATGGAGAAAACAATTTTTTAGCTCCAGGTTTTATAGATATTCATAACCATGGAAACTCTGGTTATGACTTTATGGATGCTACTGAAGGGGCTATTGATGAAATGACTAAATTCCATTTTAAAAATGGTGTTATCTCTACTTTAGGCACAATTATTACTTCATCAGATGAAAATATAGAAAAAGCAATAGTTAATTTGCAAGAGTATAAAAATAAAAATGATAGGGCACAAGTATTAGGGATTCATTTGGAAGGACCATTCTTTAATTTATTGAAAAAGGGAGCTCAACCAAAGGAATATATTAAAGATCCATATTTAGAAGGAATGAAAAAATATAATGAATTAGCTAAAGGAAGTTTAAAAATGGTTTCCTTAGCACCAGAATTAAAAGGTGCAGATTCACTTATATCTTATTTGAAATCAGAAAATGTAATGGTAGCTATGGCCCATAGTAATGCTACTTTTAATGAGGCTAAAAAGGGAGTTGATAATGGAGTTACTATTGCTACCCATCTATATAACGGTATGAGAAGTTTTTCTCACAGAGAGCCTGGTATAATAGGTGTATCGTTAACGGATGAAAGGGTATACTGTGAATTAATAAATGATAGAATCCATTTACATGATGCCGCTACATTAATGGCTATAAAAATGAAAGGTATAGATAAAATTGTACTGGTTTCAGATGCTATGAGGGCAGCAGGATTAGAAAACGGAGAATATGAATTAGGAGGACAGAAAGTTTTTGTAAAAGAAGGGGCTGCTAGATTAGAAAATGGTTCTTTAGCTGGTTCTACTCTTAATTTAAGAGATGCAGTATATAATATGATTAAGTGGTTGAATATTCCAACCCACCAAGCTGTTCGTATGGCTAGTTTAAATCCTGCAAAGGCTATTAAAATTGATGATAGAAAAGGTAGTATTGAAGTAGGTAAGGATGCAGATTTAATAATATTTGATGAAAATATAAATGTAGAAGCTGGTATTGTGGGAGGCAATATTACATGGCTAAAGAATTAGAAGTTAAAGTTTTAAATATTGACAAAAAGGAAATGGAAGAAAGATTGGTTTCTATAGGAGCTAAATATCTAGTAAAGGAAGAACAAATAAACACTTTAATAGATACAAAAACTAAAAATATAGAAAATGAATTAGATAGTTATTTAAGAATTAGGGAAACTAAAAATTTAGATAATGGTGAAGAACAAATTATTTTTACATTAAAAGAGAATATTTCTAGAGAAGGCATTAGAGAAAATATAGAAGCCAATACTTTTATAAGTAATAAGAAAACTTTAATTTATATTCTAAATAGACTAGGTTATGAAGTTGTTGAGGAAGGATATAAAGAAAGAATTTCTTATGTATATAATGACATAAGATTTGACATAGATACATGGGATGAAAAAATTTACCCATATACCTATATGGAAATAGAAGTAAAGAAGAAAGAAGACCTAGATAAAGCTATAAGGTTATTAAATATTGATAAAGAACAAATTACAACTAAATCTATTGTTGATTTAAGAAAAGAATTAGAAAAGTAAAATTTATGTCACGAAAAACCTTCTTATGAATAAGATAAAGTAAGACTTTTTATGAGGAGGTTTTACCATGCTTCAAGATATTTTTAAGGATTTTGATGAGAATTTATTAATCATCATATTTTTAGTAATATTGTTAATGGGAGATGGGGGATTTGGCTCAATTGGCAAGGGTTCCGATGATGTTTTAATGCTTATATTCTTAGTACTATTACTTACAGGTGGCATATTTTAAAAAAACATGGTAGTTTTTCTACTGTGTTTTTTTCTTTATATAGGAAGAAAGTCGGATGTTTATATTAATAAAACTGATTTGGACATGCCTATTTGATATATTATATAATATTTTAGAATACATATCAGGAGGGAAAGGTTATGGTATAGCATAGTAATGTTTTTTATAGCAGTGATAGGAATCTTAATTTGCACTATTGTAAATATTAGAAATACAAATTTTTTAACATCTAAAGGAGATGTAATAGAATGGATGATTTAATTACAATTTTAAATTTCGACCATGTATATGAGACTCAAGATTTTTTTCATAAGGCTGATTATGAATGGATCAATCTTTCAGATGTTTGAAACACAAATAGATACTGCGAATTAGGGTCGTTAAAAACTATCCACGAAAGATTAAAGAGAAGAAAGAATAAGGGCATAACCTTTATAGGTAGTGGAAACTACCATTATGTAACCTACTTATTAATGTCAGAGATTAAAATACCTTTTACCCTAATACTATTTGATCACCATACAGATATGATAAAGCCTATTCATGAATCAATTTTATCCTGTGGTTCATGGGTTTTAGAAGCTATTGATAGTATTTCTATGCTTAAAAAAGTAATTATTATTGGCGTAAGAAAAGACTTGACAGAAGCTATACCTTCATGTTTAAACATGAAGGTATCAACTGTTCTAAAAGATGAAATTTTACAAGGTAATGTATTAGAGAATGAAAAAATTAAAAAGGATATAATCTCTAAAATACCGACGTCTAATGTCTATATTAGTATAGACAAAGATGTATTATGTAATTCTGATGTTTTAGTAAACTGGGATCAAGGAAGTATGAGGCTTAGGCAGTTAATGGATATAGTCCAGCACATTAATAAATATAAAAATATTTATGGTGTAGATGTTTGTGGGGAATATACTTTTAATCCAGCAGAAGCCTTTTTACTAAAAAGCTTAAAGGCAAAAGAAATGAATAATAAAGCTAATAGTATGATTTTAAAAGAATTAATTAAAAATAATCAATAGAATTTTAATAATATATTAGATTTTTAATAAGTGGTTTTAATGAAGAAATTTGTGAAAAGTATAGTGCATAGTTAAAATAAAATCCCGAATAGCAGGATTTTATTTTGTTAATTTTGTATTTATTTCTACCTTCGAGGAATAATAAAACTAAGAATTTTTATTATGAAAATGAGGTGAAACGTTTTAAATGAAGAAACTTAAATTACTATCTATTATTTTAATTTGCCTACTATTTACTGCCTGTGGCCCTAAAAAGCCGGTTAAACCTAAAGTAGAGAAAGAGGAGGCTGAAATAAATGATGAACTAACAGAATTAGATGAAAAATCTTTAGAGCCAGATATAAATTTTATAGAAATAAAAGAAGATATAAAAATGACAGATAATATCCAAAAGAAAAAGAATATAGACTACTTATTAAATCCTCCCTACACTGATAACGATGATATAAACTCTAAACTATCAAATTTAGCTTTAACAAAGGATTTTAATGAACAAGAAAATTATAGATTTAATATAGATATAAAATATGATAAATATTTAATGCCAGAAGAATATTTTTTAATTACTAAAGAAAAAGCAAATATTTATGAAAATCCCTCCTTCCAATCAAAGGTACTAGGGGAGGCCAGTTATTTTGAAAAGATTAAAGCATTGAATGAGGTTAAAGGAGATGCTATTGGGGCTACTAATTCTAATAGGTGGATTAACTTAGCTTGGACTGATGACAATGGAACCAGTCATAGTGGATATATGCCAGAAAGTGAAGGAGCTTTAAGAAGGTTTAGATTTGACCATATGTATAATTCGATTTTACACCTTGAAGAGGTTTTAAGTAATAATGAATTTGCATATATTTCAAACTACAAAGATGTAAACGGTTCACCACCTTTAATTAATAATAAAGCTTTAGATCAATATGGTATGCAAGCTTATCAAAGTGCACCAGCTTATGGGGATTTAAATGATCTATCTAATTTTAGATATTTTCCAGATGGAATGATAGTTTTAATACTGGAGAATGCAAAGGATTATTATAAGGTAAAGGCTTTAGATTATGAAGGAGAATATTGGATACCTAAAAATTATATTTCACTTGATAATAATTTAGATAGTTTAAATAAAACAGTAGTAGTAGATGTTACCAATCAGAATCAAGGAGTTTTTGAAAAAAGAAATGGAAAATGGACCATGATATCTTATGGTTTAGCTACTACAGGAGCTAGAGGAGAACGGGCTTATGAAACCCCTGAAGGAAAATTTAAAGTGCAAGAGAAAAAAGAGAGATTTTATTATTCGGATAATAAGGGAAAAGAATTAGCAGGTTATGCCCCATATGCTGTAAGGTTTGCACAGGGAGCCTATATTCATGGAGTTCCAATAGACTATGTTATTAAAAATGGAGAAAAGGTAGATCCAGGAATGAAAGAGTATTTATTCACAATAGGCACAATGCCAAGATCTCATAAATGTGTAAGAAATTACACCAGTAGTGCTAAATTTATCTATGAATGGGCAGATCCTAATGATACAGCTATTATTGTAATAAAATAATTATAAAAAGGTATGTTATACTAAAGGTCCATATGTATAGAATAAATTAAAATGTTTGAATAGCTTAGAATGCCATAATTACGTTATGTTGTTCCATGCACTATTCGTACAATTTTTAAAAAATACTGAATTAGTATAGCATAATTTATATATGTGTGATACAATATACTCATAAAAGTCATAAAGGGGGTTTAATTAATGAAATATGAGTATATTAAGTGGTTTAACCATATCGATAAAAATGATATACTAATAGTAGGAGGAAAAGGAGCAAATTTAGGAGAACTGACACAAAATGGTGTAGATGTACCACCTGGATTTTGTATAACCGCTGATGCTTATACAAGATTTATTAAACTGGCAAACTTAGAAGATAATATAAAGGAAAAAATAGATAATTTAGATGTGGAAGATTCAGCTGAATTACACAAAATAAGTGCTGATGTTAGAAAAATGATAAAAGAAGTAGAAATTCCAGAAGAATTAAGAGAAGAAATAATATCAGCCTATAAAGAATTTAGCGAAAAAATAAAAATAGAAGAACCTTTTGTAGCCATAAGAAGTTCAGCAACGGCTGAAGATTTGCCAGAAGCGTCTTTTGCTGGACAACAAGATACTTATTTACATATAAGTGGTGCAGATGCAGTGTTGGAACATGCTAAAAAATGCTGGGCATCTTTATGGACTGCAAGGGCTGTATATTATAGAGAAACTCAAGGTTTTGATCATTTTGATGTAGCCTTAAGTGTAGTAGTACAAAAGATGATAAATAGTGAAAAATCAGGAGTGATGTTTACAGCTAATCCAGTTAACTGTAATATAGATGAGTTAATGATTAATGCAAGTTGGGGATTAGGGGAGGCAATAGTAGGCGGAAATGTTACTCCAGATGAATATATTGTAAGTAAAGAGAATAAGGAAATAATAGAAAAACATATAGCAGAAAAAACTGTTATGATAGTTAAAAAACAAAATAGTATAGGAACAATTGAAGGTAATGTAGGAGATATAATAGGTCCAGAAAAGATAAATGAACAATGTTTAACAGATGATGAAATAGTTAAATTAAGTGATTACGGTATAAAAATAGAGAACATGTATAAGAAATCTCAAGATATTGAATGGGCTTTCGATGAAGATACAAAAAATCTATATATACTTCAATCAAGACCAATTACTACTTTGAAAGAAGTAAAGGGGGAAGAAGAGAGTATGGTAGATAAAGAAGAATTAAAAATGTTAGTTAGAGGATTGCCAGCATCTCCCGGATTAGCTAGTGGGGAAGTAAGAAGAATAGATGATATTTCAGAAATCGAAAAAGTCCAAGAAGGAGATATATTGGTTACAGTAATGACTAACCCAGATATGGTTCCTGCTATGAAGAGGGCTAGTGCTGTTGTAACAGATGAAGGGGGAAGAACTTGTCATGCTGCTATAGTTTCTAGGGAATTAGGAATACCATGTATAGTTGGTGCTAAGACTGCAACGGAAGTATTAAAAGAGTGTATGATAATAACAGTAGACGCTACTAGGGGAGTAGTTTATGAAGGGAAAGTTTTACAAGAGGAAAAGAAGGAAAAAGAAGAAACAAAGGTTTCTCAAGGTACCGTAATATCAGAAGAGATAATTCATCAATTAGCACCAGTAACAGCAACAAAAATATATATGAATCTTGGAGAACCAACAATTATTGATAGGTATAAGCATTTACCTTTTGATGGTATAGGATTAATGAGGACAGAATTTATTTTTTCAAACATGGTTGGAGCTCATCCAATGTATCTAGTTAAAACTGGGCAAGGACAGCTACTAATAGATAAAATGGCAGAAGGAATTACAATGGTAGCTCAAGAAATATATCCAAAGCCTATAGTAGTTAGATTAAGTGATTTCAGAACAAATGAATTTAGAGGACTCAAAGGCGGGGAAGAAGTAGAACCAATAGAAAATAATCCAATGATAGGCTGGAGAGGTGTTTCAAGATATATCTCACCAGAATATGAAGAAGGATTTAGATTAGAATGTAGAGCAATGAAAAAAGTAAGAGATGAATATGGACTTACAAACGTATGGGCAATGTTGCCTTTTGTGAGAACTACTTGGGAACTAGAAAAAGTAAAAGAAATAATGGCTGAAGAAGGCTTAGAACAAGGGAATGATTTTAAGATATGGATAATGGCAGAGGTACCATCAGTAGTATTCCAAGCTGAAGAATTTGCTCAACTAGTTGATGGATTTAGTATTGGAAGTAATGATTTAACTCAACTTGTAATGGGAGCAGATAGAGATTCAGGTATATTAAACACTATGGGATACTTTGACGAAAGAAACGAGGCAGTAAAAAGGGCAATATCTATACTTATAAAAGCAGCCCATAAATATGGTAAAACTATTTCTATCTGTGGTCAGGGACCATCACAATATCCAGAATTTGCTGAGTTCCTAGTTGAAGAAGGAATAGACAGTATGAGTGTAAACCCTGATACTGTTGCCAATACAAGAAGAGCCGTCGCAGCAGTAGAACAAAGAATGATCTTGAAAAAGATTAGAGATTTTAAATAAATTAGATATTTTATATAAAATTAATATATAGATATAGATCCCAAATAAAAACCTTATGTTTCAGAACATAAGGTTTTTTCATGTATTAATATTTAAATTTGTAAAATACTAAGATGTAGAAAATAATTATGGAGGGATGCTATGACTAGGAAAATGAAAACTATGGATGGAAATGAAGCAGCAGCTTATATATCTTATGCTTTTACTGAAGTTGCAGCTATATATCCAATTACTCCATCATCTACAATGGCAGAATTAGTGGATGTATGGTCTAATCAAGGGAGAAAAAATATTTTTGGACAAAAAGTAAGAGTGGAAGAAATGCAATCAGAAGCAGGGGCAGCAGGAACCGTCCATGGTTCTTTGCAAGGAGGAGCATTAACTACTACTTATACCGCTTCTCAAGGTCTACTTCTTATGATACCAAATATGTATAAAATGGCAGGAGAACTTTTGCCAGCAGTATTTCATGTTTCTGCTAGGGCATTAGCAACTCACGCCTTAAGTATTTTCGGAGATCATCAAGATGTTATGGCCACAAGGCAAACTGGTTTTGCATTACTTTGTTCAGGTAGTGTTCAAGAGACTATGGATTTAGCAGGAGTTGCTCATTTGTCCGCTATTAAAGGGAAGGTACCTTTTTTACATTTTTTCGATGGATTTAGAACTAGTCACGAAATACAAAAAATAGAAGTAATTGAATATGAAGAATTAGAAAAGTTATTAGATAAAGAGAAAGTAGATGAATTTAGAAATAGATCCTTAAATCCAGAAAGACCAGTGGTTAGAGGTACAGCCCAAAATCCAGACATTTATTTTCAAGGAATGGAAGTATCAAATCCCCACTATGAGGAGATTCCAAATATAGTAGAAAATTATATGAACGAAATAAATAAAATTACAGGAAGTGACTATAAGCCTTTCAATTATTATGGTCATGAAAATGCGGAAAATATTATTGTAGCTATGGGTTCAGTATGTCAAACTATCGAGGAAGTTATAGACTATCTGAATAATAAGGGAGAAAAAGTAGGATTAATAAAGGTTCGATTATATCGACCTTTTTCTAAGAAACATTTCCTTGATGTACTTCCTAGTACAGTTAAGAAAGTAGCTGTATTAGATAGAACTAAAGAGTCTGGTTCTTTAGGTGAACCTTTGTATTTAGATGTAAGAAATTTATTTTATGATACGGATATTAAGCCATTAATTGTAGGAGGAAGATATGGATTAGGTTCAAAGGATACTACTCCAGAACAAATAATAGCAGTATATGAAAATTTAAATAAATCTGAACCTAAGAATAATTTTACTATAGGTATTGTTGATGATATTACTAATAACTCTTTAGATACGAAAGAATCTATTGATACTTCACCTAAAGGGACTATTAGATGTAAATTTTGGGGATTAGGTTCTGATGGGACGGTAGGAGCAAATAAAATGGCAATAAAAATAATAGGGGATAATACACCATTATATGCTCAAGGTTATTTTTCCTATGACAGTAAAAAATCAGGTGGAACTACAGTTTCTCATCTGAGGTTTGGAGAAAGCCCTATAAAATCGACTTATTTAGTTTATGAATCAGACTATATTTCCTGTCACAATAAATCCTATATATATCATTATGATATTTTAAAAGGATTAAAAAAGGGTGGTACTTTTGTTTTAAACTCTCCTTGGAAAGAAGAAGAATTAGAAGAAAAACTACCTAATAAGCTAAAGAAGTATATAAAAGATAACAATATAGACTTTTATATAATAGATGCAGAGGACATTGCTCAGGAAATAGGGTTAGGTACTAGGATAAATATGATAATGCAGGCTGCATTTTTTAAGCTAGCTAAAGTAATACCTTTAGATGATGCAGTAAAGTATTTAAAAGAGTTTATAAACAAAACCTATGGTAAAAAGGGTTCAAAGGTTGTAGACATGAATTATAAAGCGGTAGATGAGGGAATAAATGCATTAGTAAAAGTTAATGTCCCTGATACTTGGGGAGATTTAGAAGAAGAAAAGGAAGAAATAAAGGATGAACCAAAATTTGTAAAGAAAATTCAACGACCAATGGCCAAACTAGAAGGAGATCAGCTTCCAACTAGTGCCTTTCAAAGTATGGAAGATGGAACATTTCCCATGGGAACTACAGCCTATGAGAAAAGAGGAATTGCTGTTATGGTTCCTCAATGGCAAACAGATAAATGTATTCAATGTAATCAATGTTCCTACATTTGTCCTCATGCAGTTATTAGGCCATTCTTACTAGATGAAGAGGAAAAAAGAAATGCTCCAGAAACCTTTGAGACTAAGAAAGCTGTGGGAAAAGGGCTAGAAGGTTTAGAATATAGGATACAGGTAAGCCCTCTTGATTGTACAGGATGTGGAAACTGTGCTGATATTTGTCCAGCACCTGGAAAGGCTTTAGTAATGGTTAAGGCTGAAAAAGAAATAGAAAGACAAGAAGAAAATTGGGAGTATGCTGCAAATAATATTATCTACAAAGATAATTTAATGAAAAAGACAATGTTAAAGGGAAGCCAATTTTCAAAGCCTTTACTTGAATTTCATGGAGCCTGTGCAGGATGTGGAGAAACTGCCTATTTAAAACTAGTTACTCAACTATATGGGGATAGGGCCATTATTGCCAACGCTACAGGCTGTTCTTCAATATGGGGAGCTAGTGCTCCAAGTATTCCATATACTACTACCCATGGTGGAAAAGGACCAGCTTGGGCAAATTCATTATTTGAGGATAATGCAGAATTTGGATTTGGAATTTATTTAGCAACAAAACAAATAAGGCAAAAGCTAAAGGAATTAATGGAGGAAGGAATAGAATCTAATATTAGTGAAGAATGTAGTCAAATATTTAAAGAGTGGATAGAATCAATAGATGATGGAGAAAAATCTAAAGAAGTATCTGAAAGACTAGTTAATATATTAAGTAAAGATGAGTATAAAGATAACTTTATAGTAAAAGAAATTCTTAAAAGAAAGGATTTCTTAGTTAAGAAGAGTCAATGGATAGTAGGTGGAGATGGCTGGGCTTACGATATAGGATATGGAGGATTAGATCATGTACTTTCTAAAAATGAAGATGTAAATATTTTAGTTTTTGATACGGAAGTATACTCTAATACTGGGGGTCAGGCATCAAAGGCGACTCCTACAGCCTCGGCAGCTAAATTTGCTTCGGCAGGGAAAAGAACTAAAAAGAAAGATTTAGGTAGAATGGCTATGACTTATGGATATGTTTATGTAGCCCAAGTATCTTTAGGTGCAAATATGAACCATACAATAAAAACTATTGTAGAAGCAGAAAATTATAATGGGCCTTCTTTAATAATAGCTTATGCACCTTGTGTAAGTCATGGTATAAAAGTGGGAATGGGTAAAACTGTTAAACAGGAAAAGAAAGCTGTAGAATCTGGATATTGGCATCTATATAGATATGACCCAAAATTAAAAGAAGAGGGAAAAAATCCTTTTGTACTAGATTCTAAAGAACCAAAAGAATCTCTGAAAGAATTTTTATTAGGAGAAGTAAGGTATTCCCAGTTGCAACGTACATTCCCAGAGTTAGCAGAAGAATTGTATGAGAAGGCAGAAAAGGATGCCAAAGAAAGATATGAAATCTATAAAAATATGGCAGAAATAAAATGAGAGTAGAGAAATCTACTCCCATTTTACTATTTATTTTCTATTTTCGTCTACCCATTCTTTAGCATCTCTTACCCCAGATAAAGTTGGTATAGGAACTTTTGCAATAGGAGTTAGACCTTTTATATTATAATATGCTGCAGTATTTTGATTTTCTATAGGGATAGAGACTTTCTTTTCCTTAAATCTATTGTCTTTATTTTTTCCCAAGCTATCCCTCCTAATGATTTAAAATAAACTACATCTTTCATAGTATTTACATATGTAATGAAACTTATAATAAATTCATAAAGGGTAAATATAGGTTTTGTACTTATAAAAGTATGATAAACTAAAGTAGATTAGAAATGTAATTATATTCATGGAGGAGATGAAGATTATGTACAATAAAGATTTAGAAAAAGAAATAGAATTTATAATTGAACTAGATAAAATGAAAAGTATCTTCAGGCAAACTAGTCTTGTAGACAAATCAAGAAGAGAAAATGATGCAGAACATTCTTGGCATATAGCTGTAATGACTATGCTCCTTTCTAAATATGCAAATGAAGATATAAATGAATGTAAAGTGATAAAAATGCTTTTAGTCCATGATTTAGTAGAAATATATGCAGGCGACACTTTTTGTTATGATGAAATAGGAAATTTAGACAAAAAGGAAAGAGAAAAAGTTGCAGCAGATAAATTATTTAGTATGCTTCCAGAAAAAGAAGGTAAGGAAATAAGTGAATTATGGGAAGAATTTGAGGAAATGGAAACAAAGGATGCATTATTTGCAGCTTCTATGGATAGATTGCAACCTATGCTACAAAATTATTATTCAGGTGGAGGAACCTGGAGGAAGTTTAATATTTCTAAGGGACAAGTATATGAAAGAATTTCCCCAATAAAGAAAAGTTCAAAGGAGCTTTGGGAGTACGTAGAAAATATGTTGGATGATGCTTTAGAAAAGGGATTTATGTCTGGAGAAGAGAAGTAAAAAATTATGATGCTAAAATTACTATTGATTACGAAGAAGATTGGCCTTATGAAACTAGAGACGAAATAGTTATGGCCTATAAAGACCTTGATATAGCCACCTTACTGAAAGCATAGTAGATAATTCAAAGTGATACTTTAAATATTATTTAATTAAAAGTGAATTATCGTGATGTTATTGTTTAGTATGATGGAGTTTAATGGTAGAAAATTTAGAAAAAGAAGGTTATTTAACCCTCTTTTCTAAATAGTTCTTTTATTAAAATGCTGGTATTAATGTTCCTTCATAATTATCTTCAATAAACTTTTTAACTTTATCACTTTGAATATGCTTCATAAGTATCTTAAATTTTTCTTCATTTTCTTCCCCTTTTCTAATGGCTATAATATTAGCGAAAGGGGAATCTTTTTCTTCTAAAATAAGGGCATCTTCTGTGGGAACTAAATCCGCCTCTAAAGCATAATTTCCATTTATAATTGCTCCATCTAGGTCATTTAAAACTCTAGGAAGTTGTGCAGCTTCTAAAGCTTCAATCTCTAAATTTTTTGGGTTTTCAACTATATCATTTTCTGTAGCAAGTAAACCTGCTTTATCATCTAATTTAATTAAGCCATTTTGTTCAAGAAGAAGTAATGCTCTACCACCATTAGTAGCATCGTTAGGAATAGCTATAGTGCTACCATCTTTTAAATCATTTATATTATCATGCTTAGTTGAAAATAATCCCATAGGTTCTATATGGACAGCTCCCAAGGAGACAATATCCAAATCCTCTTTTTCTCTAAAATCATTCATATAAGGCTCATGTTGAAAGAAGTTTGCATCTATATCTTTGTCGTCTAAAGCTTTATTAGGTATAATATAATCAGTAAATTCAACAATCTCAACTTCAACTCCATCTTTCTCCAAATCATCTTTAATAAATTCAATAATTTCACTATGAGGAACTGGAGATACTCCTATTTTAATTTTATTACTATTTTCTTCTTTTCCACAGCCAGTAAATAATGTAAAAGTTAGTATTAATGTTAAAAAAATTAATGATATTTTTTTCAATTTAAATCCTCCTTATTTTTTGTCAATAGATTTTGCTAATTTGTTTCCCAATAATTGAATAACTTGAACTAGCAATATAATTATTCCAACAGATACAAACATAATATCTTTTTCAAACCTATATAAACCATAACGAATTGCTAAGTTTCCCAGTCCTCCACCTCCTATAGCCCCTGCCATAGCAGAGAATCCAATTAAATTTATAATAGTTAGAGTTATACCCATTACCAGTGAAGGCATTGCTTCAGGTATAAGCACTTTAAATATTATTTGAGGTACAGTAGCTCCCATAGAAAGACTTGCTTCTACTATTCCTTGATCTACTTCTTTTAATGCACTTTCTATAATTCTTGCAACGAAAGGTGCAGCAGCAATAGATAGTGGCACTATTGTAGCAGTAGTTCCTGTAGTTTTGTGTACAATTAATTTTGATAATGGAAAAACTAAAATCATTAAAATAATAAAAGGAATAGATCGAAGAATATTAATTATTCCATTAAGAATTTGATTTAAAATAGGTTTTTCCCATAAACTATTTTTTTCTGTTATTACTAAAAGGGTTCCAAGAGGAAAACCTAATAATAAAGAAAATATTGTAGATGAAAATACCATATATAAAGTTTCCAATAAGGATGGAATGACTAATTCAATCACTTTATCACCTCTGTATTAACTCCTTGATTTTTAAGCCAATTTATTGATTTATCTATTTCGGACTTATTTCCTTTTAATTGGATAATTAAATAGCCTACACTTGTAGTAGTTAATTCATTTATATTCCCAGCAAGAATATTTACATCCAAATTAAAACTTTTTATCATATTTGAAACGACAGGTTTCTTTGCACTTTTTCCTGTAAAACTTAATCTAAGTAGTTTTCCATTACCATCATTAGGTAGTATTATTTCTTCATTTGAAACTATTTTTAAATTATCTATAAAAGACTTTGCGGTTTTAGTTTGAGGATTTTTAAATAATTCTTCTACTGTATTTACCTCAATTATTTTTCCATCCTCCATAATTGCAACCCTATCACAAATATCTTTCACCACTTCCATTTCATGAGTTATTAGTACAATAGTTACGCCAAACTCATCTCGTATCTTTTTTAAAAGATGAAGAATAGAATTTGTAGTCTGTGGATCTAAAGCTGATGTTCCTTCGTCACTAAGAAGAATCTTTGGTTCATTGACTAAAGCTCTAGCAATAGCAACTCTTTGTTTTTGACCACCACTTAATTGTGAAGGATATACATCTTTTTTATCCATTAACCCAACGTATTCTAATAGAGTATTTACTTTA
The DNA here is from genome assembly GCA_035301805.1 of Tissierellales bacterium. NCBI lineage: Bacteria > Bacillati > Bacillota > Tissierellia > Tissierellales > Tissierellales bacterium. The sequence goes on along the minus strand of DATGTQ010000188.1, from coordinate 46,575 downwards.
TTTGATATTTGGTTTCTATCAATTCCTTCTAATTCTAAAGGGAAACCTACATTTTGAAAAACTGTTTTAGACGATAGTAGGTTGAAATGTTGAAAAATCATACTAGTATCTTTTCGCAAAGCTCTTAATTCATCTTTGTTTAAACTAGTAACCTCTAAATTATCTATATATATTTTTCCTTCTGTTGGTTCCTCCAGTCTATTTAAACATCGAATCAATGTAGATTTTCCAGCACCACTTAAACCAATTATTCCAAAGATTTCTCCTCTTTTTATATGAAGATTTACTTTATTTAAGGCATAAAGACTCTTGTCATTATTATTAAATTCTTTTGATAAATCTTTTATATTAATCATTACATCACTCCTCTATAGTGATAATTAACTAAATTAAGATATAAATAAAAAACCTCTTTCTTAAGAAAGAGGTTTATCTCCTTCTCATCTCTCGGTATTATACACCGCTGGAATTAGCACCTTGTACTATATGAGCACAGGTTGCTGGGTTTCATAGGGCCAGTCCCTCAACCACTCTGGATAAGATTTATATTCGATTTTTTAATATTGTAGTACATTATAATATGAAATTAGTTACTTGTCAAATTTATTTTTAAATTCTTTTAATATTAAATAGGGATTAGGCATTTTCTCCATACATAATAATTATGAACTCAAAACCATTTTTATCATTAGTCCAAAACATATGAGGAATATTAGGGGAGATATGGTAGGCATCTCCTTTTTCTAAGGTATATTCTTTATCTCCTATTTTGGCAGTTCCTGTACCTTCTATAGCAATTATTAATGTTGGGAAAGGATTTGTTTGTTGAGACTCTTCTTCATTAATAATCATCCCTTCTTCAATTCGATACCAACCTGTTCTAAGACCCTCGTCATAAACAATTGGGATAGCATAGCCGCCATGGATAATTCGAGCATATTCGTTTTTTAATTTTATTTTTTCAGGTTGGCCTATGGTAAAGTATTTAAATACAAAAGCATAAGGATTTATATCTTGCGGGAAGTCTTCTAAATTTTTTATATCTAAAGGTGTAGGATCATCCCAACGGGCTCTACCCATGGCGGTCATAATCGCCATTTTTCCATTATATATTTTTTTAAGGGTTTCACTGTCTGTGGTAAAATAAAGCTTATCTTTTGGTGGTTCCTCTTTTATTACTTCAAACTCACCATCTTTTTGAATAAATATGTAATACCAATTGTTGTCTACCTTAAAACCAAAACTAAAATCACTTGGCTCTTTTGTTTTTTTAACATAGGACTTAGTGAATCCTTCTAATATAACCTTAACACCATTATTCATTTTCTATCCTCCTTATATTTTTAGCTTTTAAATTTTTAATCCTGAAATATAGTTGTCAAAACTTTCTCTTAACTTTAGTTTATCATAAGAACATAAAAAGGAGCACATTAGCTAATAATAGCCTATGTGCTCCAGTAAGTTAGTTTGGGATAGTTCTATCTTTAAATTTTAGGCAGGTCTAATATTTTTAGGTTTCGTCAATTTTGGCTGCTAAAATAAAATCATTTTCATGAAGACCATCAATTTTATGTGTCCAAAGCTGAATTACTACTTTCCCCCAAGAGAGATGAATATCTGGATGGTGACCTTCTTTTTCTGCTAACTCTCCAACTTTATTAGTAAAATCTAAAGCTTCCACAAAATTTTTAAACTTATAGGTTTTTTCTATTTTCTTAGAATCTATTACCTTCCATCCTTCCTTTAATGATTTTAAATATTTATTTATTTCTTCGTCGTTTAAGGTAGGAGCACCAATACTACAGGGAATACATTGTTTGGATAGTAAATCGCTCATAATTACACCACCTTTTCAGTTTATTCTATATTAATCAATATACCCTTATCTATTCTCTAGTATCATATATATTGATAATTAGACATCTAATATTAATAAATGATAAAATATTATTAAGAATTATGTAAATAAAAAAGATTAGACTATAGATATGAAGTGATAAAATGAATTTTCCTAAATCTATTAAACTAGTAAACTTATCAACTAAAATAGAAAAATTAAATAGGTTAAGTAATGAGTTAGGAAAAAGTATTTATATTAAAAGAGATGATCAAACTGGAATTGAAATTTCAGGGAACAAAGTAAAGAAATTAGAGTTTGCTGTTCAAGAAGCTATAGATAAAAAATAATGATTATAAAATATGTAAACGGGAGGAAGGATATATTATAAAGATATAATATGTTCCTTCCTTAATTTTTATGAAAACTTAAGGAAAAGTTATTACTAGCATTCAGTTTATTGTCTGTAAGCAATGAAATTAACCTTATAGAAGGGTAATTTTACTACTGATATCGACTTTCTAAAAGATTATATATTTCTTCAGGAGTTTGACCTTTAGCTTCAATAATGGGAGCTGATGGATTATTATAATCGGCTCCATTAGTACTAAGAACATCTAACCCCGACACGATAATAGCTTTGTATTCTGGCGATGTAATTTCGTTTAAATTTGCGTTTTTATTTAAAGTATAAACATTATAGCCAGAGTCTTTTAAAAATTCAATATGGGGTGTTAATATATTTTCTACAACTATTTTTTTGCTCATTTTTTAACCTCCCAAATTTATTATTTACAATTTTCGTGGAATTATTTAAACGTTTTTTTCCATGAATAAATCTATCGTTAGAAGACAAAATATTAGAGAATAAAAAATAAAAGAAAGGAGCATTTTATGGTATTAAAAAATACTGTGAATTTAGGTAATGTAAATCAACAAGAGCTTCAAAGTTTAAGAGAGATAATTGCAAGTCATCAGACCATGGCAAATAAATTAGATTATTATTCAAATCAATGTCAAGATCCACAACTTAAACAAATGTTTAAGCAATCCAGCCAAGATGCTCAAACTACAGCTACAAATTTATTAAATTCATTATAAAGGAGGAAATATAATGCAAGAGAAAGATATAGTAGATGATATTTTATCAGGGACTAAGGCAAGTTTAAATAGTTATGCAAAAGCTATTTCTGAATGTGCCAATCAACAACTTAGAAATACTTTTACTCAACTTAGAAATGCTGATGAACAATTTCAATACCAACTATTCCAAATAGCAGAACAAAAAGGCTATTATACGCCTGCACCAACAGCAAACCAAAAAGATATACAAGAAATTAAAACCGGATTATCAGGAGGAACTGATTCATTACAATAATAGAATAATATAAACATAGAGTTAAAAAAGAATATTTTCAACCAACAATAAGAACGAAGAGTTTCCTTTAGCTACAAAAAGGAAGCTCTTCGTTTTCTTGTCCCGAGAGCAGGATGGTCCCTGTTGACTTTTGAGGAAAAGTATGATATTTTAAGTTAAAATATAAAGCCTTTAAATTGATCCTGTGAGGTCAAAAAGGGAAGCGTAGAATATACTATACTTATGCCTTCCTTTGTGGAGGGCATTTTTAATGTAATTCTTTTCTTTTAAACGAGTCCTGAGAGGCTAAAAAGGGGGAGTATTATGTCAAAGGTTAAGCATTTAATAGATCCACAAGATATTTCTTTAGATGAGATAAATGAATTAATACAATTAGGAGAAGAGATTTCTAATAATCCAGAAAGGTATAATAATGTATGCAATGGTAAAATACTTGGAACTCTTTTCTATGAACCTAGTACTAGAACAAGACTAAGTTTTGAATCAGCAATGATTAGATTGGGAGGTCAAGTCATTGGATTTTCAGAAATTGGTTCCAGCTCAATTATGAAAGGTGAAAGCATACCAGATACTGTTAGAACTATAGGCTCTTATGTAGATATTATTGCTATGAGACATCCTAAAGAAGGAGCTCCTAAATACGCATCTTATTTTTCACCAGTTCCGTTAATAAATGCAGGTGATGGCGGACATCAACATCCTACCCAAACACTAACTGACCTTATAACTATTCATAAAGTGAAAGGTGGTTTTTCTAATTTAACTATTGGATTTTGTGGAGATTTAAAGTTTGGTAGAACAGTACATTCATTAATTAAAGCTATGTCAAGATATACAAACATTTCTTTTATATTAATATCCCCTAATGAACTAAAAGTACCTAATTATATAAAAACTGAAATATTAGACAAGAACAATTTAAAATATATAGAAGTTGAAAAACTAGAAGATTTAATACAAGAGTTAGATATTCTATATATGACTAGAGTACAGAAAGAAAGATTTTTTAATGAGGCAGACTATATTAGGCTTAAAGATAGTTATATTTTAGATAAAAGTAAAATGGAATTAGCTAAAAAAGACTTAATTGTATTACATCCTTTACCAAGAGTTAATGAAATAAGTTATGAAGTAGATAAGGATCCTAGAGCTTGCTATTTTATGCAAGTGAAATATGGTATGTATGCCAGAATGGCTCTTATTTCAAAACTTTTGGAGGTGATGTAATGTTATACATTGATAGTATTAGAAAAGGTATAGTTATAGATCATATAAAAGTAGGATGTGGATTTAAAATATTTAAATATCTAAAATTAGATAAAGCAGATTTTACAGTTGCCTTAATTATGAATGCACCAAGTAAAAAATATGGCAGAAAAGATATGATAAAAATTGAAAATACTATAAATATTGATTTAAGAATGTTAGGATTTATTGATCCTAATATTACAGTAAATATAATAGAGAATGAGAAAATTACAGAAAAAATAAATTTATCTCTTCCTACAAGAGTCGAAAATATTATAAAGTGTAAAAATCCGAGATGTATTACATCATCAGAAAGGTATATTATGCACAGATTTATTTTAATTGATGAGGAAAAAGGAATTTATAAATGTGAATATTGTGACCATATTTATTCTTGGGAGGGATAGCATGGAAATATTAATTAAAGGTGGAAAATTAATAGATTGTAACAAGAGCACTAGAGGGGATATTTACATAAAGAATGAGAAGATAGAGGCTATAGGTTCTAATTTAAACTATAATTGTAAGACTATAAAAGCTGAAGGTTTAGTAGTTCTTCCTGCCTTTATAGATATGCATGCCCATTTTAGAGACCCTGGATATACTTATAAGGAGGATATTTATACGGGAAGTTTAGCTGCATTAAAAGGAGGTTATACCTTAGTAAATTTAATGGGGAATACTAATCCTGTTTGTAGTTCTATGGATACGGTAGAATATATTTTAGAAAAGTCTAAAAAAATAGATTTAATAGATATTCATCAAACAGTATCTATAACAGGGAATTTTGATGGAAAAAACATAGATCATATTGATAATCTTGATAACAGGGTAAAGGTATTATCCGATGATGGCAAAGGAGTATTGTCTAATAATACTATGTATAGGGCCATGATTAAAGCAAAAGAGAAAGATTTAATTATATTGTCCCATGCAGAAGATGAATACTTAACCTTAATAGATAATAGACTTTCAGAAAATATAATGACTTTAAGGGATATATATTTATCAAAAGTAACAGGCGCCAAACTTCACATAGCTCATGTCAGTACTAAAGAAGCCATGGAGGAAATTATAAAAGCAAAGAGGGAAAAATTTAATATAACTTGTGAAGTAACGCCTCACCATATAGCATTGCATGACTATGATTATAAGGTAAATCCACCTATTAGAAAAAAGGAGGATACTAAAGCATTAATTAAGGCAATACAAGAAGGGTTTGTAGACGTTATAAGTACAGATCATGCTCCTCATACAGAGAAAGATAAGGAAAAAGGTGCCTGTGGCATATCAGGAATAGAAACAGCTTTTTCCATATGCTATACTATTTTAGTTAAAAAAGGTTATATTTCCTTAAACAAATTATCTCAACTAATGTCAGCCAATCCATCTAGACTTATGAAGTCTAATAAAGGAAAGATTGATATAGGCTACGATGGAGATTTAGTATTGGTGGATTTAAATAATAAGGTAAAGGTTAATAGTAAAAACTTTATATCAAAAGGTAAAAATACTCCTTTTTATGGAAAAGAGTATCTTGGTGAAATAATAGCCACTATAAAAAGTGGGGAAATAAAATATTCTAATGGGGGGATAGAAATTGATAATAGATAGATTATATGAAGAGGTGGAGAGAAAGGGTAATGTTTGTATAGGGTTGGACACAGATATAAACTATATTCCTAATAAACTAAAAGAGGAATATTTATCTTTAAGTGACGCTATCTTTCAATTTAATAAAACCATAGTAGATGGAACAATAGATATAGTTCCATGCTACAAAGTGCAAATAGCTTTTTATGAAGCCTATGGATTGGAAGGTATGAAGGCTTATAAAAAAACATTAGACTATATAAGAAAAAAAGGTTCTATAGTTATAGCAGATGTGAAGAGAGGAGATATTTCTTCAACAGCTAAGATGTATGCAAAAGCTCATTTTGAAGGGGATTTTGAAAGTGATTTTATTACTTTAAATCCTTATATGGGTTTTGACAGTATTATCCCCTATTTAGAATATTTAGAAAAGGGTCAAAAAGGTTTGTTTGTACTTCTTAAAACTTCTAATGAGGGAGCAAAGGATATTCAATATTTAGATATAAAGGGAAAGAAAGTTTATAATCATGTAGGAGAAAAACTATTAGAAATAGGTTCAAGATATATGGGATCAAGTGGGTACAGTTTAATAGGCGGTGTAGTAGGTGCAACTTATTTAGATGAAGGAATAGAAATAAGACAGAAATATAATAGCATGTTTTTCCTTATACCAGGCTATGGTGTTCAAGGGGGACGGGGAAAGGATGTTAGCTTATATTTAAAAAGTAGAAACGGGGGAATTGTTAACTCATCTAGAGGTATTATTACAGCTTATAAAAAATATGATGACGGGGAAGAGAAATTTGATTATTATGCACGGAAAGCTGTATTAACTATGAGGGAGGATATAGAAAATGCAGCTAAACTATAAAAAGGGGGAAGTCCTTTTAAATGAAGAAATAGCAAAAAAAATATTTAAAATTAAAGTAAAGGGAAATTTTAATGGAAATCCAGGTCAATTTTATATGCTGAGGGCTTGGGATAGAGAGCCTTTTCTTTCAAGGCCTTTAAGTATTTACAATTTATCTAATAAATATATAGAATTTTTATATGAAGTAAAGGGAAGAGGTACGAAAATTTTTTCTAATTTAAAATCTGGAGATTTTTTATATTTACTTGGTCCTTTAGGTAATGGATTTAATTTAGATATTCATGGAAGAGTTGGTATAATTGCTGGAGGAATAGGTATAGCTCCTATGATATATTTGGCAAATAAACTTGGAAAACAAGTAGATTTTTATGCAGGATTTAGAGAAGAGCCTTATTCTATAGAGGAAATAAAATATAAAGTTAATAAATTATATATAGCTACTGAAAATGGATGTGTCGATCACAAGGGCTATGTAGTGGATATGTTAAATGTAGAAAAATATTCTCAAATTTTAGCCTGTGGTCCAACTCCTATGCTTAAAAAAATTGTTTCAATTTGTGAAGAAAATCATGTTCCAGCATATATATCTATGGAAAATATAATGGGCTGTGGAATAGGAAGTTGCCTGGGATGTACTATTGAAACAGTAAATGGTATGAAAAAAGTATGTAAAGATGGTCCGATTTTCCCAGGAGAGGAGATAGTTTTTAATGATTAATACTAAGGTAAATATATCTGGTATAGAATTTAAAAATCCTGTAATTGCTGCTTCTGGAACTTTTGGTTTTGGTAGGGAATACGAGGGGTTGTTTCCCTTGTCAAAACTAGGAGGCATTTGTACAAAAGGTCTTACATTAAGTAAAAAAGAAGGAAATAAAGGTATTAGAATTTATGAAACCACTGGTGGAATGCTCAATAGTATAGGGTTGCAAAACCCAGGGGTAGATGAATTTATAGAAGATGAATTATCTTATATGGAAAAACAAAATACTGTCATTATAGCAAATGTAGGTGGAAGTAGTGTTGAGGAATATGTGAAGGCTGTTGAAAAACTGAATAATACTAATATATCTATGATTGAATTAAATATTTCCTGCCCCAATGTTAAAGAAGGTGGCATGGCTTTTGGCATAAAATCAGATATTGCCTTTAAAGTCGTATCTGAAGTAAGAAAGGTTTGCAAGAAACCTTTAATAGTGAAACTGTCTCCTAATGCAGAAGATATAGTAGATATGGCAGAAAAATGTTGTAGGGCAGGAGCAGATAGTATATCTTTAGTTAATACATTTAATGGAATGGCTATAGATATTAATAAAAGAAAACCTGTATTTAATAATATAACAGCAGGACTCTCTGGGCCTTGTATAAAACCTATAGCTTTAAGAATGGTATATGAGGTAGCTAAAGCTGTAGATATACCGGTTATTGGTATAGGAGGAATATTAGACTATGAAGATGCATTAGAGTTTATAATGGCGGGGGCGTGGGCAATACAAGTAGGCAGTGGAAACTTTATAAAACCTGGTTTAACTGTAGATATTATTGAAGGAATAGAAAATTATATGAAAGAGGAAGGAATAAATTCAATTAAAGAAATTAGAGGGATTGTGAGGAGGTAAATTCATGGTTATTGAATTATTAAAAGAAACAGAGGCTCTTTTAGAAGGACACTTTTTATTGTCCTCAGGAAAACATAGTAATAAGTATGTTCAATGTGCAAAACTTTTACAATATCCAGACAAAGCTGAGAAAGCAATAAAAGTAATAGTTGGGAAGTTAGAGAATGTAGGTTTTGATATTGTCGTTGGACCGGCTATGGGTGGTATAGTAGTTAGTTATGAAATTGGACGACAAACAGGAAAACCTAGTATATTCACAGAAAGAATTGACGGGGAAATGGTTTTAAGGAGAGGATTTAAAGTAGAAAAAGGTCAAAAAGTTTTAATTGGAGAAGATGTTATAACTACTGGTAAATCTTCCTTAGAAACTATAAAAGCTATTGAAAAATTAGGTGGAGAAGTAGTAGGGGTAGCCTCTATAGTAGATAGAAGTAATGAGGATTTTTCATACCCTATATTTAGTGGTACAAAACTTAAAATTGATACTTATAGTGAAAGTGAATGTCCTATGTGTGAAAAAGAGATTCCTTATGGAAAACCTGGAAGTAGAAATAACCCCTAATAATTAGGGGTTATTTCTCTATATACAATATACCTACAGTGCCAGGGCCACAGTGACTAGATATTACACAACCTGCATCAGTTATATGGATATTTTCCACATTAATGCTTCTCTCTAATTCCTCTTTTAAGTAATTTACAGCATCTCCACCTTGAGAATGGGTAATAAACACTCTTTTTTCATCCATCTTATTTTTATTTTTTAATGATTCTTTTAGCATTGTATCTATAACTTTTTTTCTTTTTCCTCTAATTTTATGGCTTAAGAACATTTCACCATCGGCTACGGCGACAACTGGTTTGATTTTTAATATTCCGCCGACAAAATTTGCAACAGAAGAGCATCTTCCTCCTTTATGAAGGTAATCTAATGTATCAATAATAAAAGAGGACCTGACCTTAGGAACTAACTTTCTTAACTCTTTCGCTATTTCCTGTAGGTTTAAACCCTGTTCACGGAAATCGCAAGCTTTCATAACTAAAAGTCCTATTCCTGAAGATAAATTATATGAATCTACAACTTCAATATTAGCACTGGGGAATTCACTTTTAGCAATTAAAGCATTTTGTATTGTAGCTGACATTTTTGATGAAAGACCTATGTAAATTATGTCATAGCCCTTTTCTATATAGGGTCTAAAAGCCTCTATAAATTCTTGAGGCGAGGGGGCAGAAGTTTTAGGAAGAATATTATATTCTTCAACTTTTTTATATAATTCCTCCTGAGTTAAATCTACATTGTCCTTATACTCCTCATCATTAAAATGGATGTGTAAAGGAATAATAGAAATATTATTTTGTTCAATAAGTTCTTTTGATAAATCACTTGTACTGTCTGTAAATATTTTTATTTTGTTCAATTTAATCACCCTTGGTTAATTTATACTTAACATATTATATATTATCAAATTTATAAATATATAACTATAGTATTCCCATTATTTTTCCTGTGGGAATATTTTATATCCTAATATTGCATACTAATATATAAGAATTTTAACATAATGGGTGATATTTTGATATCAAAAAAAATAGAGAAAAATAGGAAGAATATAATTGAAAAATTTAATAATTCTAGTGACTTAGAACTATATGAGTTTGAAGGGGGAAAGAAAAAGAAATTTTTTATTTCATATATTGATGGACTGATTGACCAGGATTTATTAGATAGAGATGTATTAGGACCTATTATTGATGATTTTGAAGATATAAAGGATTTGAAAAAGACTATTAAAGTTAGTAGTCTTAAAGAAACAAATAACATAGAAGAGATAATAGAAGAAATTACCTATGGCAGTATAGGTTTATTTGTTGATGGTACTGATTTAGGTTATATTATAGAGTTAAGAAAATGGAATAAAAGAAGTATAGAAGAACCAGATGCAGAAACTGTAGTGAGAGGACCTAAGGAAGGATTTATTGAAGATTTAGGTTCAAACAGGGTTTTACTAAGAAGAAAAATACGAAATGAGAATTTAGTTTTTGAGGATTACATACTAGGAGAACAAACGAATACAAAAATTTCTCTAGCCTATATAGTGGGAATTGTAAATGAAGATGTATTAGAAGAGTTAAGAAGAAGGATTAATAAAATTAATATAGATGCAATACTAGAGACAGGATATATAGAACAATTAATAGATGATAGGCCTTATTCATTTCTAACAACTATAGGAGATACACAAAAGCCCGATGTAGTTGCCGGTAGAATACTTGAAGGGAGAATAGCTATATTTTGTGATGGAACGCCTCATGTTTTAACTATTCCTAAACTTTTTATTGAAAATATACAGACTAGTGAAGATTATTATACTACATCCCCTTATTCTACTTTTTTAAGAATTATTAGGGTTTTCTCTTTATTTATAAGTATAGTACTACCTGGATTCTATGTAGCATTACAAACCTTCCACCAAGAAATGGTACCTACAGTACTTTTAATAACTATGGCTGGGGCTAGGGAGGGAGTGCCATTTCCAGCTATGGTGGAGGCATTATTAATGACAATAGTATTAGATGTAATAAAGGAATCTGGAATTAGGCTTCCTAGGTCTGTAGGCTCTGCTGTCAGTATAGTTGGAGCTTTGGTCCTAGGTGAGGCAGCTGTAGAAGCAGGATTGATAAGTGCCCCTATGGTAATAATTATAGCAACTACTGCTATTGCAGAATTTACGGTCCCCACTTTAGTAGAAGGAATAAGTATATATAGATTAATTATTATTATATTAGGTGGGGTTATGGGTCTTTACGGGATAACCTGTGGTCTTGTAGTTATAGTTGTACAAATTATATCTCTAGATTCTTTTGGTATACCCTATACTTCTCCAATGGCTCCTGTAGACAAAGAAGGTTTAAAGGATACAGTTGTTCGTTTTCCTTTAAAAAGATTAATATTTAGACCTAGGTCAATAGAAAGAAGAAATATTACTAGACAAAGAGATAAGGGGATGAAGTAAAAGAATGAATAAAAAAGGTCTATTATTATTAAGTGTTTTAATTATAAGCTTTGTACTAAGTGGATGTTGGAATTCTAGAGAACTTAATACCCTAGGTATTTCATTAATTATGGGTTTTGATTTAGAAGAGAATGGAGATATATTATTAACAGCAGAGGTAATAGATCCTGAGCCATCAACAAAAGGGTTGGGTGAATTAGAAACAAGTTATGTTCAAGGAAGAGGTAAAACCATAGTTGATGCTGGTAGGGATATAACTTTAAAATTTGATAGAGCATTATTTGGGTCTCATAGTAGGGTTTTTATCTTTGGTGAAGAAATTGGTAAAAGTGAGATAATTGAATATATGGATTTTTTTAAAAGATATGATGAGCCTAGAGAAACTACATATTTATTAATTGCTAAAGATTCTAAGGCTTATGAAATTATGGGAATTGCTGCAGGAATAGAGGATGTTCCAGCAAATTATGTTACGCAACTAGTAGAGAATAAAAAGGTTAATGGGAAAACGGTAGATGTAGATATATTAGACTTTATGAAATATTATTATGAGGAAGGTTCACAACCAGTGGTTGGAGTTATAGAAAGAAAAACTAGAAACGAAATAAAAAGGGTAGATGTTTCACAACCAAAAAAACCATATGAATTATCAGTAGAGGGTGCAACTGTATTTAAAGAAGGAATGATAGTAGGATATTTGAATGGTAATGAAACCAGAGGGTTTAATTTTATAACTGGGGAAATAAAAGGGGGGCTTATTCAGTTTCCAACTCCCCATATTGATGCAGATGAACACACACTTCCAACGCCCAAGGCTGAATGCGAAATAGGAGATTCTAAAAATATGAATTATGAAGCAACTTTGGTTGAGATTATAAAGAGTAAGACGAAAAGAGATGTTGAGGTAAAGGATGGGAAAATAATATTTAAAATAAAGGTTGTTTTAAAGGGATCTGTGGCTGAGGTAGTGGGGGATATTGGTATTTCAAGAAAAGCTGTAATAGAGAGTCTAGAAGAAGCTTGTTCAGAAGAGGTAAAGAATGAAATGGAAAAAGTTATAAACAAAGCACAAAAAGAATTTAAAGTAGATATATTTAAATCAGCATCCTTATTTCATAGAAAATATCCTGAAAAATGGGATGAAATAAAGGATGATTGGGGTGATATTTTTCCAGAAACAGAGTTTCAGGTAGAAGTAGAAACTAGTATTTTAAGAACTGGGTTAACAAATACACCTACTATTAAAGTAAAGGGAGAATAAATAGTAATGGAAAGAAAAGTAACTTCATATCAGGCAATATTATTAATATTAATTTTTAGGGTAATTATTGGTTTTTCCTATCTACCGTCTATAAATATTATACCAGCAAATCAAGATGCTTGGATAGTGTTACTATTATCTATCCCTTATGTTTTGCTCCTATGTTTTCCTGTACTATTTTTAAGTAATAGGTTTAATGAGCTAACATTAATAGAATATATGGAAAATATATTTGGAAAAGTAATTGGGAAAATTGTAGGAAGTTACTATAGTTTATTTTTTCTTGTTTCGGCAATATTCTTTCTCTCTCTATTAATAGAAATGCTTGATTCTACTATGTTTCCAAATACTCCAACATGGTTTACGGCCTTAATTGGAATAGCAACATGTACCTATGTTGCTTATAAAGGACTGATAACTATGTGTAAAACTGGAGAAATAATAGTACCTTTTATTTTAATAGTTATTTTTTTATTATCAGTATTAGGGTGGAAAAGGATGGACCTTAAAGTACTTTTACCCATACTTAAAGACTCTACCCTAGATGGGATAAATAAAGGAACTATAGATGTAGCTCTACGATTTACGGATATATTAGTTTTAGCTATGATAACACCTTATTTAGAAGAGAAAGAGAAATTAAACTCAATATTTTATAAGTGCCTTGTATATTCAACTTTAATTATTGTCCTTATGTTAATAGTGACTCAAAGTGTACTTGGTATTGAACAAGCAAAACATGCAAATTTTCCTTTCTTTACATATACTAGAACTATAGAGCTTTACCACTTCATTGAAAGAATAGAATCTATATTTATTGTTACTTGGATTATGGGAAGTATTGGGAAAATATCAGGGCTTTTATATTTTTCTAGTGTATCCATGTCTCAAGTTCTAAATAAAACTAATAATAAACCTTACATAATACCAAATGCTGTAATAGTCCTTATAGCATCTGTAATTTTAAAAGACAATCGGCCAATTGTAGCAGTTAAACATCCTATTCAAGGGATATTATTAATTATTTCACTTATTAGTATGTTTATAATTCCACTTATAGCTTTAATAGTCTATTTATTTAGAAGAAAAAGTATAGAGGCCAACAAATATAATAAGAATTCTAAAATGGAAAGACCATAGTAAACTTGGTGCCTACTCCTACCTTACTTTCAACTTCTATACTACCATTATGGGCCTTTACAAGGGATTTTGTTATGGCAAGGGCTAATCCATAGCCTTTTACTTGATTGTTTTTTGAGTTATTGCCCCTATAAAAACGTTCAAAAATATACGGTAACTCTTCTTCTAATATGCCTAGACCATTATCTGCTACCTTAATGGTTATTTTATCTCCGAAAGCTTTTAATGAAATATAAGTCTCACCATTGTTATTTAAATATTTTATACTGAAGCTCTCAGAAGATAATCTTGCTTAAGGTATATATAAGTAAAATAGCCATTAATTTGACTTTTGACGAGAAAAGTAATATAATATATATAGAGAGACTCTTTCTAGAAAGATATATTTTCCTAGATAATAAAATGGAGATGTGACTGCCGAAAGGAACTTAAGATTCCCCGGTAAAAGCAGCTGTGCTGCTTTTTTTGTATGTATTTTTCTAAAAAGAGATCTGAAAGGGAGTTGAATGTATAATATGAAGATAGGAATTATTACTGATAAGCCTAGGGCAGAGTTTTTACCGACTGAGGAGGGTTTGTTAGAAGACAAGCAAAAAAGAAAAACCGTAAAGCAGCTGAAGGAAACCATTTCTAAAAAATACGATTGTATAAATTTAGTATTTGATGATAATGCTATAAAAAGGCTAAAAGGAGAAAAAGTTGATTTAGTTTTTAATTTATGCAATGGTATAAGAGGGAATTCAAGACTATCCCAACTTCCTGCCATGTTAGAATCTGCAGGAATTCCGTATACAAGCTCTTCACCTTTAGGTCATGGCCTTGCTCAGGATAAGATTTATTCTGGTTTGATTTTTAAAAAATTAGGCATACCTACGCCAAACTTTATTTATGTCTATAATATTGATGAAATTAAAGACTTAGAATTTAACTTTCCAGTTTTAGTTAAACCGAAAAATGAAGGCTCAAGTAGAGGTATACATGAGGACAGTTTAGTATTTAATAAAGAGTCTTTAATTAAAATAATTGGAGAACAGCTAAAAACTTATAATCCACCAATTATGATAACAAAGTATATAGAAGGAAAAGAATTTACTGTAGGGGTTATGGGTAATTCCGATAATATTTCAGTACTTCCAATTCTAGAAATAGACTTTTCAAACATACCGAATCATTTAAATAAATTTTATAGCTTTGAAGTAAAAGTTCATTATGGCGAACAAACTAAATATTATGTCCCAGCGAGAATAAAAAAGGAAACGGAAAATAATATAAAAAAAATGGCAGTTAAGGCATATAAGGCCCTAAATATGAGGGATTATGCTAGAATTGATTTTAGATTAAATGAAGATAATATTCCATATGTATTGGAAATTAATTCATTACCAGGATTAATGAAAGGCCATAGTGATTTGTGTAAAATGGCTGGTGCTGCTGGGTTAAACTATGATGGATTAGTCATGAAAATAGTAAATAATGCAGTAAAGAGATATGGATTAGATGAAAATTAGAATATGGAAATTTCTAAAATCATAATTAACAATAAACATTTAGCTTGTATATTCCTACAAAAGCTGATAATATATTGTGCAGCCAATCTACTGTATTAATCAAAAAAATATTAATATTGGAATATAATATTTAGAGTTTATTATTGAAATAATAATGGTATATTCCACAATTAATTAAAAATAAGAAAGGAAGTATAAATACGTATATGAATAAAACACGATTTGAAGAAATGGATGTTTCAAAAGAAATTAAAAAAGCTGTATCTGATATGGGGTTTGAAGAGGCATCGCCAATTCAGGCACAAGCTATCCCCTATTTAATGGAGGGTAGGGATGTGGTTGGTCAGGCACAGACAGGTACTGGGAAAACCGCAGCTTTTGGTATACCTATTATTGAAAGAATAAATTCTGAATCGAGGCAGCTTCAGTCTATTGTATTATGTCCCACGCGAGAACTTTCAATTCAAGTGGCGAAAGAAATAAAGAAACTAGCTAAATATAAAAAAGAAATTTTTGTATTACCAGTATATGGAGGGCAACCTATAGAAAGACAAATAAAGGCATTAAAAAAGGGAGTCCAGATAGTTATAGGTACTCCAGGAAGAGTAATTGACCATATAAAAAGAGGTACATTAAAATTAGATAATATTGAAATGATGGTATTAGATGAAGCCGATGAAATGTTTGATATGGGATTTAGGGATGATATTGAGCTTGTTATTAATAAGACTCCTAAAGATAGACAAACGGTATTTTTTTCTGCAACAATGGATAAGAAGATAATTAATTTTGCTAAAAAATATCAGAAAACCCCTAAATATATAAGAACAGTTCCCAAGGAATTAACGGTTCCAAATATTGAACAGTATTATTTAAAGGTTAAGAAAGGTATGAAAACTGAAATACTTTCTAGATTATTAGATATACAAAATTCCAATTTAAGCATAGTATTTTGTAATACAAAACGGAAGGTAGATGAACTCATAATAGAACTTCAGGGAAGAGGATATTTTGCAGATGGAATCCATGGTGATCTAAAGCAATCCCAAAGGGACAAGGTTATGTCTAAATTTAGAAAAGGAAACATCGATATTTTAGTGGCAACAGATGTGGCGGCTAGGGGAATAGATGTAGATAATGTTGATATAGTGTTTAACTACGACATACCACAGGATTTGGAATATTATGTTCACAGAATTGGAAGAACAGCAAGAGCTGGGAAAACAGGAAAAGCCTATAGTCTTGTAGTAGGCAGAGATATTAATAAGCTTAAAGATATAGAGAAATATGCCAAAACTAAAGTTGTTCGAAAAGATATCCCCACATTAAATGAGGTAGCAGAAAGTAAAACTACGGATATATTAGGAAAAATAAAGCATGAAATAGGAATTTCTGATCTTTCTAAGTATGAAACTAGTGTAGAATTGCTACTAGAAGAAGGCTATAAACTTAAAGATATAGCGGCTGGGCTTTTAAAACTATATTTTGATGATAAATCAGAAGATAAAAATAGGAAACTAGAAAGTAAAAATAGCGAAGAAATGGAAAGGTTATATATTAATATAGGAAGAAAAGATGGTGTTAGACCAAGACATATTGTTGGTGGGATTTATCAGTTAGCTAATATTTCCAGAGACTCTATAGGAGATATTGATATTTATGATAAATTTTCATTTATTGAAGCTCCTAGAAAGTATACAAATGATATATTGGATTCACTAAATAATAATAGAATTAAGGGAAAAAAGGTCAGGGTAGAAGTGGCAATGGATAAAAAAAAGAAAAGATAGTTGGGTAATAGAAATTTCTGAAATAGTTTAATAAAGCAAGCATTTCAGGAATTTTTTTATTTTTAATGTAAGTTTCCTTATAAAAAAGTAGGGTATAACATTGATTAAGGACATAAAACTTATAAAGGGGGTAAGAATGTGGATTATAGCATACTTGTAGGAGGACAAGCTGGCCAAGGAATGGATACTTTTGGTCATTTATTAGAAAGAACACTAAAGCGTAGTGGATTTTATGTATTTTCAAGTCAAGATTACATGTCTAGAGTGAGGGGTGGAAATAATTTTGTACAGGTAAGATTTTCAAATAATCCTATATATGCATCTACATCAAAGGTAGATGTGATATTTGCCCTAAATAATGAAACAATAGACATTCACTCATCTAGTATAAAAGATAATGGTATAATAATTTGCGATGAAAGCGTAGGAGAAGGAAAGGATATAGTACATTTACCTTTAATTAAAGTAGCAAAAAAGGTGAAAAATAGTAGGGTTTATACTACTGCAGGGCTGGGAGCTATTTTAAAATATTTTGGACTATCTTTGGAAATTGGAGAAGATGTAATAAAAAGTGTATTTAATGAAAAAGTGGCAGATGTAAATATTAAAGCCTTAAAAGAAGGCTATGAAATGGTAGAAACTAAACATCAATTAGAAATCAGTAAAGATGAGAATGTGTTAATAAATGGCAATGATGCAATTGGATTAGGAGCTGTTACAGCAGGATGTAAATTTTACTGTGGATATCCTATGACACCTTCTTCAGGAATATTAACATATATATCTTCTAAAGCAGATGAAATGAATATAGTTGTTGATCAAGTAGAAGATGAAGTTGCAGCATTAAATATGGCATTAGGAGCATCCTATACAGGAGTAAGGTCTATGACAGCTTCCTCGGGTGGAGGATTTTCTTTAATGGTAGAGGCCTTAAGTTTAGCAGGTATTATAGAAACACCTGTGGTTTTAGCTAATGTTCAAAGGCCAGGTCCAGCAACGGGACTTCCAACAAGAACAGAACAAGCAGATCTTAGATTCTTAATTCATGCAGGTCATGGAGAATTCCCTAGAATGATTATGGCTTTAAGAGATCCAGAAGATGCCTTCTATCAAACCGTAAGAGCTTTCAATATTGCGGAAAAATACCAAATACCAGTACTATTGCTAAGTGATCAATATATGGCAGATAGCATGGTAACCTCAAAGCCTTTTGATTTTAATAAGGTTAAAATAGAAAGACATCTAGCTAATATGGATGAAATAAAGGATGAAGAATATAAAAGATATAAGTTTACAGAGACTGGTATATCTCCAAGATTAATACCAGGCAAAGTATCTGGTAAAATAGTTTTAGTAGATAGTGATGAACATGATGAATGGGGAAATATCATTGAAGATAGTGAAACTAGAATAAAAATGGTTGAGAAACGAATGAAAAAATTAGAAGGTTTAAAAAAAGAGGTAGAGGAACCTTGGGTTATAGGTGGAGAAAATCCAGAAAACCTTATAGTAGCTTGGGGTTCTACTTATGGAATAATAAAAGAAGCAGTAGAAAGATTAGTAGAAGAAGGAGTTTCAATCAGTGCTTTAGTATTTGGCGATATATGGCCATTCCCAACTAAAAAACTTTTAGAAATGAGTGAGAATGCGAAAAATATCATCGATGTGGAACAAAATGCTACAGCCCAATTAGATAGTTTAATAAAGGAACAAGCTCTTATTAAATCTACTCATAAGATACTTAAGTTTGACGGTCGTCCTTTCAATGTGGATGAATTGTATAATAGGCTTAAGGAGGTATTATAATGACGAAGTATGATTATGAACTTAAAGAACCAGCATGGTGTCCAGGCTGTGGAAATTTTATGATAAGAACAGCCTTAAAGCAAGCCCTAGAAGAATTAGAAATAGAACCCCATGAGGTAGTTATATCATCGGGAATAGGGCAAGCAGCAAAAATGCCTCACTATATAAAGGTAAATGGTTTTAATGGTTTACATGGTAGGGCTTTACCACCAGCTATTGGAATAAAAATGGCTAATAAAGATTTAAATGTAATTGTAGAGTCTGGAGATGGAGACACCTATGGTGAAGGTGGAAATCATTTTATTCATACTATAAGACGTAATATTGATATAGCTCATTTTGTTCACGATAATCAGATATATGGTTTAACTAAAGGTCAAGCTTCACCAACAACAGCAGAGGGACAAAAAACTACTTTGCAATTTGATGGAGTCAAGGTAGAACCATTAAATCCTTTAGCCCTAGCTCTTACTATGGGGGCTGGATTTGTAGCAAGAAGTTTTTCAGGAGATGTCCCCCATTTAGTAGGGGTAATGAAAGAGGCAATAAATTATAAAGGCTATGCATTAGTAGATATTTTACAACCTTGTGTAGTATGGAATAAAGTTAACACCTATGCTTGGTATAAAGAAAGAGTTTATCATCTTCCAGAGGATTATGATTATACAAATAAAGAAGAAGCTTTTAAAAAGGCCATGGAATTTGATGATAAAATACCTATAGGTATTTTATATAAAGTGGAAAAGGATACCTATGAGGATAAATTTGATTTTGTAAAAGAAGGACCACCAATGGTAGATAGAAAATTAGATCCATTAGATGCGGAAAAATTAATGGAAGAGTTTATATAAATTTTGGATAGAAGGATATTATTTTAATATCCTTCTATTAGAGTACATAGGAAAATAAGAAGGGGATCAAAATATGGATTATAGTATACTTATAGCAGGCGCAGCGGGACAGTGTATGGATACTATCGGTAATTTGTTGGAAAAAGTATTAAAGCGCTATGGTTTTCATGTTTTTTCATATAAGGATTTTATGTCTAGAGTCAGGGGAGGACATAATTTTGTTCAAATTAGATTTTCAGATAAGCCAATATATACTCATGATTCAAATGTAGACTTAATATTTGGATTAAACGAAGAATCAATAAGCCTTGAAAAGTCTAAATTGAAAGAAGAAGGAATAATAATCTGCGATAAAGGTATAAGTAATAGAAAAGAAGTAATAGGGCTACCTTTAATGGAAGCTTCAATTAAATGCTCAAAGTCCAGCACCAGCTACTGGTATTGCCACGAGAACTGAACAGGGGGATCTTAGTTTTTTAATTTATGCAGGTCATGGGGAGTTCCCAAGGATGGTCATGGCACTAAGGGATCCAGAAGATGCCTTTTATCAAACAGCTAGGGCTTTTAACTTAGCAGATAAATAACAGCAATTCTTATATCTTATCTAATAAGTTCATAGTTGAATTAGATTCCAATATAATAGAATATAAATTATTAATTGAAAGAGGCGTATATAAAAGACAATGGGTATTTATATTAAAGAAAGTATTAAAAATAGTAAAATACTAGGTAAGGTTAAAAAGATGATACAATTAATACCAGTTATTATTAAAATATATATATTATATGCTTTTATTTTTGGAGTAGTAATTTTCGCTTTTTATAAGCATAATGTAAGCAATTATAGAGAGACTCACCCAGTTGATAGGTTCTGGGGAAAAGGACTTGGTCAAGATAGAGTTGCATTAGTAGAGGATAGATATGAATCTGGACTTGCTCGAATTAACCTTATTGAAAATGCTCAGGAAACTATAGATATATCTTACTATACAATAGAAAAAGGTGTATCTGCTGATATATTTTGGGGTTCTATTATAAATGCTGCCGATAAAGGTGTAAAGGTCAGGGTTCTACTAGATGGAATATTTCATAATTTAAAAGATGATATGAAAGATATTATCTATGTCTGTTATAATCATCCAAATATTCAACTTAAATTATATGAACCTTTAAATGTGTTTAAACCATGGACATGGAACAATAGGCTTCATGATAAAATTATTATTGTAGATAATGAACTGGCTATGATTGGTGGTAGAAATATAGGAGATAGATATTTTACTAAAGAAGAAAATGGTGAACTTGTTACAAATGATAGAGATGTAGTTATATTAAACACAAAGAAAGAAAATATATCTAATAGTGTTATTGGAGAAATGAAAGAGTATTTTAATAAAACATGGAACTGTAAATTTTCAAAATTGCCTTTAAAAAGGATTAGAAAAGGACAAAAGAAAAAAGGAGAAGAAAAAGCTAAATGGTTAAAAAATTATATTAGTAAATTAAAAGAAACAGAAGAAGAAATGTTTAATCATCCTTTTGATTGGAGAGAAATCTCTTATCCGACTAATAAAGTTACTTTGATACATAATCCTATTGAAAGGTTTAATAAAGAACCTTGGTGTTGGTATGATATTACAAATCTAGGAAAGGCAGCTGAGAAATCAATATTTATTCAAAGCCCATACATTGTACCAACTAATAAAATGCTAAAACATATTAACATTAAAAATGATTTGCCGGAAAAGGCAGATATATTAACTAACTCCCTTACAACCAATCCTAATCTTATGGGTACGGCTGGGACTATGCTGCGACGAAAAGATGTAGTAGATGCGGGAATAAATTTGTATGAATACCAGGGGACCGAGTCTATACATGCTAAATCCTATATTTTTGATGAGCGAGTTAGTCTGGTAGGTTCTTTTAATGTAGATGGGAGAAGTGCCTATTTAAGTACAGAAACTATGGTTGTTATTGATGGTGAAGAATTTGCGGAACATTTTAAAGAAGAAATTAAAAATCAAATTGATCAAAGTTTAATGGTGGGGAAAGATTATTCATATATAGAAGATCCAAATATAGAAGCAAAAAAGCCTACAGTCCTAAAAATGATTATAATAAAGTTTTTATCTATACTAGCATATTTTTTTGATTTTATGATATAATGCCTATGGACTATTAGGAAAATTTAACATAAGGGACAAGTAAATGAGGAAAATTGCATTTAAAAATGGAATTTTAATTGATGGTACTGGAAAAGGAATAATTAAATAAGTGTATTAAATAAATATATTAAAGACGAGTCGAAAGACTTGTCTTTTTAAGTGTTCTTGCTGAAGCATAAATAAGTAGAAAAAGACATAAGAGAGGGTTAACTTATATAAACTTTAGCGTTCACAAATAATTTTGAGATAGAAAATTTATTAATTCTTTTATTGAGATTTAGCAGTTTAAATGTGTAGAAAGTAATATATCAATGGAATAATAATATAAGAATTATGTAGTTTGTTGCTGAGAAATTCTTAGGGAATTACAAGTCTTGACGGATATTTCACCTTTATCTTGATGTAATTTTATAAAACATAAAGGGGGAAATAAAATGTTAAATAAGAAAAAGTTTAAACTGAGTATTATATTCATATTACTAATTTTTATTTTTACTACATCATCTATAGTAGCAGCAGAGTCTATTCACAAAAATATTTTTGAAGAGATTTCAGCAGAGAATATTTATAAGCATATCTCTATTTTGACTAGTGATGATACTAGAATACTATTCTAAATAATATATAGTATAGTTAAAATTAAAATTGAATTTTTTAGTTAGATATTTCAATAATAAGGGACCATATACTATAATTGGAACATTAGACTTGCTTAAATAGGTGCAATATGAATAAAAATAATATATAGCATATATATGTTTTCATTGCCTAAAACTGAAAGACTTAAAATAAAAATCAAGGGAAAACTTTTAGTGCAAGATATTATTTAAATATTGACTGCCTAGGTAAAATAAAAATTACCCAAGCTAAGCTTTATGTAAGGGAGATGTGTTTATGAAGAATAAATCTAAATTAAAAGTTTTTCTAACTTTTTTTTTAATAGCTTTTATGATAGTTAACTTCATAGGATTATCTATAGGAGGATTTTGTCATAAACAAATGTGTTTAAGACGAGGGGTAAAGCCTGAGGGTAATCAACTAGTGTCTGAAGTATTAAATACAAATAAAAATAGATTATATAAAGAAGAGAATGTTAATATAGAGACAAAACAAGGTTATAAATTAAGTGGCACATATATAAAAAATCCAAAAGAAACTAAAGATACAGTGATATTAGTACATGGACTAATGAGAACTAGAAGAAGTATGCTTTCTACAGCTAGGGTTTACTTAGAAAAAAATTTTAATGTGTTGCTATATGATTCAAGAAATAATGGTGAAAGTGGGGGAGAGGATACAACTTTTGGTCATTTTGAAAAATACGACTTGGATGAATGGGTAGAATATATAGCTAAGAGAAATCCTGGTGGAAATCTTGGAGTTCACGGTAGATCTATGGGGGCAGCAACTGCTCTTTTACACTCGGAAATTAATGAGGATTCTAAAAATGTAAAATTTTATGTATCCGATTGTGCATATTCTGATTTAAAAGATGAATTTATTTATGTTGCAGATAAGGGAGATCTGACTATACCATCACGCTTTTTCGCTTTTTATGCAAGTTTAGCAACAAAAATAAAATCTGATTTTAAATACAGTGATGTTTCTCCTAAAGAGTCTGTAAAAAATGTTACTACACCAATAATGTTTATTCATGGTAAAAAGGATGAGCTTGTACCTGTTTCCATGTGTAAAGAGTTGTTTAATTCAAAGAATAAGGGGTTAAAGGATGTGTACCTGGCAGAAAATGCGGGGCATGGTGAAAGTTTTAAGAATAATAGAGAAGAATATATAGATAGATTGTATAAGTTTATTGATACTGCTTTAGAGAAATAAAAAATCTCATGTGAATAGCATGAGATTTTTTATTTACTAAACATATAATCTATATTTAATCTTCACTTTTTCCATTTTACTTATCATTTTTTCTCCAAATACAAACATGAAGAATGCTGTGTCTAGGCTGTGAACCGTGTCATAAGGTACCACTGATACATAAAGTACGGCTATTATTACTAACTCTCTAGCCTTTGGACGTCTTTTTTCAAAGCCCATGAAAAAAGGTAACATAGTGTAAAGGATTATAAGTAGACCTATAAGTTTGTATAATTTATCATTTAGATACTTTATTCCTATAAATATAGTAATAGAAATAATAATAAATATTATAAAGGCCGATAAAATAGTTCGTTTTTTATGGGATAACCTATAGCGTTCTGGATCATATTTTGTGGGCATAGCTGAATCACATCCTCACATATTATTGCATTTTTAAATAAATGTTTAGACATTCGGTTGGAAGCTGTAGTATAAAAGCTATTGACACTAAAAAGTTCCCTAGGAGTACCTTGTGAAATAACAGTCCCATCAAATAGCATGGCAGATTTATCAAAGTATTCAGCACAAAATTCAATATCGTGGGTAACCATTACTATAGTGACTCCTTTTTGTTGAAGTTTTTTAAATATTTTAGCCAAAACATTATGTTTCATTGATACGAATAGGTTATCGTAGCTTTTACAGTAGCGGGGATGTTAAGGACTCTCACCTTGTTCCCTATTAATGCTTACGCAATCGATAGAATATTTTATTATGATTATTTGACTTTATTGCATTATATAAAATGTTGTTGTCAATATTAGAAACAACTAAATATTGGTATCTAGTATACTAATTTATAAATGATATATAATATGGGTTTTAGCATATATATCCATTATTATGGGTAAAATACATTATAAATGGAAGAGAAAGGATTTGAGTTTATGAATATAGAGAATAATAAAGCCCCGAATAAATTAATAAATGAAAAATCACCATATCTTCTTCAACATGCTTATAATCCAGTGCAATGGTATCCTTGGGGAAAAGAGGCCTTAAATAAAGCAAGGGAAGAGGATAAGCTAATTTTTTTAAGTATTGGCTACTCTACTTGTAGATGGTGCCATAATATGAATAGAGAATCTTTTCAAGATGAAGAAGTAGGAGAAATATTAAATAAGTATTTTGTCCCTATTAAAGTGGATAGAGAAGAAAAGCCAGATATTGATAAAGTTTATATGACTTTTTCTGATGCTATTACTGGTAGTGGTGGTTGGCCATTAAATTTATTATTGACTCCTGATACTAAACCTTTTTTTGTAGGAACCTATTTTCCCAAAAGATCTAAAGGACAACTTAATGGCCTAATAGAGCTATTGGAAAAGTCGGCAGAAATATGGAGAATAGATAAAGAAAAATTAATGATAGAAAGTAGTAATATTACTGAAAAAGTCAAGGAACATTTTATTTCTTATTCTAGTGGAGATGTGAAGGAAGATATATTTAAGGATACTAAGGAAGGACTATTAAGTATATTTGATAAAAGGAATGGAGGTTTTGGATATAGACCAAAATTTCCTATGCCTCAATATATTCTTTTTCTTTTAGAATATGGTCATAAGTATGATGATGAAGAAGCCAAAAAAATGGCCAAGAACACCTTAGAAAGCATATATAAAGGTGGTATATTTGACCATATAGGTTATGGGTTTTGTAGATATTCAGTAGATGAAAAATGGTTAGTTCCTCATTTTGAAAAAATGCTTTATGATAATGGATTATTGGCTATAACTTATATTAAAGCTTATGAACTTACGAAAGAACTACTTTACAAAGAGGTAGCAGAAAAAATATTTGATTTTGTAATTAGGGAAATGATTTCTAAAGAAGGGGCTTTTTTCTCTGCATTAGATGCAGAAACAGAAGGAGAAGAGGGCAAGTTTTATGTATTTAATTATGATGAAATTATTGATGTATTAGGTAAGGAAGATGGAGAATTTTATTGTAATCATTATGATATAACTAAAGAAGGAAATTTTGAAGGTAAAAACCTACCTAATTTAATTGGATATGATATTGAATCTATTGATGATAAAGATAAAAGACATTTGGAAGAGCTGAGACAGAAATTGTTTTCATATAGGGAGAAAAGAATCTATCCTCATAGGGATGAAAAGATATTAACTTCTTGGAATGGTATTATGATTAGTGCTTTAGCCTATGGGGGAAAAGTATTTGGGAATGAAGATTATATAAATAAAGCTAAGAAGGCAGCCGATTTTATAATAACTAATTCTATAGATAAAGATGGAAGATTGCTATCTACCTATGTAGATGGTGAAAGTTATAACTATGGGTTGTTAGAAGATTATACATTTTTTATTTATGGTTTACTAGTGCTTTATAATGTTACAAAAGATTTAGTTTATTTAAAAATTGGAGAAAAACTTAATGATGACATGCTAAATTTATTTTGGGATGAAAAGAGAGGAGGGTTATTTTATTATAGTAATATTTCAGAGGAATTAGTATTAAGGCCTAAGGATGCCTATGATGGGGCTACTCCTTCTGGAAATTCTATTGCAGCTTTAAACATGATAAAATTATACAATATAACTAGTAATAGGGAGTTTATAGATAGGGTGGAAGAAATAATATATACTTTTGGTAGAGATATAAATAATGGCCCATTAGGTCACGTATATATGGTTATGGCAAATATGTATCTTTAATTATGCTTCATTTTAATATGGATATGTGATTTAATATGGTAGGCAGTTAAAGTTTTAAAAATGATTATAATATTTTCAAAACAGGTTTCCATAGGTTAGAGGATAGGTTAGAAGATAACTTTTAAAGCATGTTACAGTGAAAGATTTGTGATAAGATGAGAAACTTTAGGGTAAATAGCTATTTACAATTATAGATTTTTGTATATAATGTATATTAATAGAATATTTAAAACCATGACTAAGAGTAGTAAATATAAGAAAGGTCTATAGTGAGCTAGGAAAAGTGAGAACCTAGTGATACTCTTATATTGAATGGACTTGGGAGTGAAAGTCTGAACTTAAGTAGGATTTTACGACTTATCATCGTTAAAGGGTAGAAGTGGCTTTTAAGCCAACTAGAGTGGTACCGCGGAAACGAACCTTTCGTCTCTAAATTTTGAGATGAAAGGTTTTTTATTTTATCGATAGAGTAATTTAAAGAGGGAGGATTTAAAATGGGAAATAAAAAAGTAATATTTAGTGGAGTGCAACCATCTGGGGCATCAACAATTGGCAATTATATAGGGGCCATTAGAAACTGGATCGATTTTCAAGATGAATATAAATGTTTTTATTCTATAGTAGATCTTCATGCTATAACTGTTCCTCAAGTACCAAAGGATTTAAGAAAAAATACCTTGAATTTATTAGCCTTATATCTGGCTTGTGGGTTAGATCCAGAAAAATCTACTATATTCATTCAATCTCATGTAAGTGCCCATGTAGAACTTGGTTGGGTATTAAATACTATATCTTATATGGGACAGTTAAGTAGAATGACTCAGTTTAAAGAAAAGTCCCAAAAAAATGAAGAAAATATAAATGCAGGATTATTTACTTACCCTGTACTTATGGCTTCAGATATTCTTTTATATCAAGCAGACTGTGTACCAGTAGGAGAAGACCAAAAACAACATGTAGAATTGGCTAGAGATTTAGCTGAAAGGTTTAATAATAAATATAGCGATACATTTAGAGTGCCAGAACCATTAATTAAAAAGGTTGGAGCAAGAATAATGAGCCTCCAAAACCCAGAAGCTAAAATGTCTAAATCTGATGATAATGACAATGGTTATATACTTTTATTAGATAAACCAGATGTTATAAATAGAAAAATGAAAAGAGCAATAACTGACTCTTATGGAGAAATAAGATATAGAGATGAGCAACCAGGGATTAAAAACTTAATAAATATTTATTCTGCCTTTACTGGGGAAACTGCTAAAGAAATTGAAAGTAAATACCAGGGTAGTGGATATGGAAAGTTTAAAGGAGATTTAGCAGAAGTAATAATAGAAGGACTAAGGCCTATTCAAGAAAAACACGATTATTATATGAAAAACAAAGATTATTTAGAAGAAATATATAAACAAGGAGCAGAAAAAGCAGAAAGAGCAGCTATAAAAACATTAAGAAAAGTTTATAAAAAGGTTGGATTCATCCCAAGATGAATCACCTAAGGACGGTCCTTACTGACTCAGTAAGTGAGTCACTTAGGACCGTCTTTTGGCTCATAGTGGTTTACAGGTTAATCTGGTTTTATATTTTTCATGGCTTCTTTTGCGAATTTAGTGGTGACTATTTCATCATAGTCTGCTCTTTTATCTAGTTCACCTGCTAATTCCATTATATCCATCATATGATCTAATCCTTCTTCTGTAAGTATTAGGTCTGGTTTCCATGTATCTTGTTCTTTATATCTTTCCAAGAGAGCAATAAGTAATTCTTTATCTGTATCTGGAAATTGTGGTTCTAGAGCTTCTGCGATTTCTTCAACGCTATGGCTTTCTACCCAAAGCATAGCTTTATAGATAGCATTTGTAAAACTCTGAACTATTTCATCTTCATCTTCCATGTAATCTTTAGTTGTGCAATAGCATGTATAAGGAATGTATCCAGCCTCTTTTCCAATAGAAGCTACAACGTAGCCTTTACCTTCTTTTTCTAAACTAGCCGCTATAGGTTCAAATAATGTTACATAATCTCCTTCCCCTCCTATAAAAGCTCCCGCCATTACATCAAACTGAACATCTGTTCTTACATCTACATCATTTTCTAAATCAAGGCCATTATTTTTTAATACATATTCTAAAGTCATTTCAGGCATTCCGCCTTTTCTACCACCTATAATAGTTTTATCTTTAAGTTTGTCAAAAGTAAAATCTGGGTCTGGTTCTCTAGCAACTAAAAAAGAACCATCTTTTTGGGTAAGTTGGGCAAAATTAATTGCATAGTCATCTCTACCTTGATTATAGACATATACAGAAGCTTCAGGTCCCATAAAGGCAATATCAGCTTCACCACTAAGTAAAGCAGTCATACATTTATCAGCACCCTTTCCATTTGTTAGCTCAATTTTTAAACCTTCTTCTTCGAAAAAACCTTGGGTTATTGCTATATATTGGGGGGTATAAAATAGAGAGTGGGTAACTTCTATAAGCCTTACTGTTTTTAATTCATCTTTTTTGCACCCTGTTAAAGTAAAAGTTATAAATAATGTTAATACTAGTATTAGGGAACTAAATTTAAAAAATTTTGACATAGGATCCCTCCTGAATTTTTAGAATAAAGTAATGTCATTATTGACATTATATTCTTATACATTTAAAAGGTTACTTTAGAAAATTATTAAATATAGAAAGGAGAATGAAATTGAATATACCAAATATATTAACTACTGCAAGAATAATACTTGTTCCTATTTATTTATGGGTCTTCTATACTTATGGGGAAAATAAATTAAAATATGCAATTTTAATTCTAATTATAGCAGGTATTACTGATATATTAGATGGATACATAGCAAGAAAATATAATATGATTACTAGACTGGGAACTGTTCTTGACCCAATAGCAGATAAATTAACTACTTTTGCTGTATTATTAAGTCTTAGTAGTGAGAGATTAATTCCATTTTGGATTTTATTAGTATTAGCTATTAAAGAGTTCATACTATTATTAGGAGGAAGTTATTTATATTGTTTTAAGGATAGAAAAGTAGTATCAGCAAATAAATTTGGTAAAATAGCTAGCGCTTCATTTTATTTAGCTGTATTTTTTATAATATTAAATATAAATCCAGCAATTAATAACTTATTTTTATACCTAATGGTATTTTTGCATTTAATAGCTTTGACAAATTACTTACTGAGCTATTGACAAAAGAAGGTACTTTTATATATAATAAGGATTAACAATTTTATATTTAGGCTATGAGGAAGAGGAGTAAGTAAATACCCTATTAGAGAAAAAAGTCCATAGGCTGAAAGGCTTTTTAGGCAATGTTTATTGAAGGTAGCTTCTGAGTCTTCAAGCTGAACTGCAGGTAGGCTTGAACGGTTATTCCGTTATATTAATTAGAGTATAAATGTATTTAATATATATTTATAAAAATAAGGTGGTACCACGGAAACCCTTCGTCCTTAAAATTAGGATGAAGGGTTTTAATATTGTCAAAGGAGGAAGAACATGTTAGAAAATTTGTCAAAAACATATGATCCAAAAGATTTTGAAGAAAGAATATATTCTTTTTGGAACGATAATGGATATTTTGAGGCGAATGTAAATCGTGAAAGGGAACCTTATACTATTATGATGCCACCACCAAATGTAACAGGTAATCTTCATTTGGGGCATGCTTTAAATAATACTATTCAAGATATACTAATTAGGTGGAAGAGAATGGAGGGGTATGAAGCCTTATGGTTACCAGGAACTGATCATGCTAGTATATCAACTGAAGCAAGAGTAGTAGATAAATTAAAAAAAGAGGGTAAACGTAAAGAGGAATTAGGTAGGGAAAAATTCTTAGAAGAAGCTTGGGATTGGACTAGAACTTATGGTGGGAATATTAATAATCAGCTTAAAAAGCTAGGAGTT
Source organism: Tissierellales bacterium (assembly GCA_035301805.1). Classification (NCBI taxonomy): domain Bacteria; kingdom Bacillati; phylum Bacillota; class Tissierellia; order Tissierellales; species Tissierellales bacterium. Next base: position 16,017 of record DATGTQ010000188.1, on the reverse strand, counting down.
TCATGTGATTGGACAAAAGAAAGATTCACTTTAGACATAGGTTTAAGTAATGCAGTAGAAGAAGTATTTATAGAGCTTTATGAGAAAGATTTAATTTATAGGGGAGACAGGATAATTAATTGGTGCCCTAGTTGTAAAACAGCGGTGTCCGATATTGAAGTGATTCACGAAGATGAGGAAGGTAAGTTATGGTATGTAAAATATCCTATTAAGGATGAAGACGAATATATAACAATTGCTACTACAAGACCAGAAACTATGTTAGGAGATTTAGCAATAGCTGTTCATCCTGAAGATGATAGATATAAGAAACTAATAGGTGAAAGTGCAATACTCCCATTAGTTAATAGAGAAATACCTATTATAGCGGATGATTATGTAGAAATGGAATTTGGAACAGGGGCATTAAAAATAACTCCGTCCCATGATCCTAACGACTTTGAAGTAGGAGAAAGACATAATCTAGGTCAGTTAAAAATATTTGATAATGAGGCTATTGTTAATGAAAATGGCGGTAAATATAAAGGACTAAATAGAAATGAAACTAGGAAAAAAATTGTAGAAGATTTAAAGCAAGAAGGTTATTTATTGAAGATAGAGGATCATGAACATAGTGTTGGACATTGTGAAAGATGTGGAACTACTATTGAACCTATTATATCAAAACAATGGTTCGTAAAAATGGAACCTTTAGCAAAGCCAGCACTTGAAGCTTATAACAATGGAGAATTAAATTTCATACCAAAAAGATTTGGAAAGATATATTCTCACTGGTTGGAAAATATAAGAGATTGGTGTATATCAAGACAATTATGGTGGGGACATAGATTACCTGCATATTATTGTGAAGATTGTAATGAAGTAATAGTTTCTAAAGAGGAACCTAAGAAATGTACAAAATGCAATAGTTCTAATATTTATCAAGATACTGATACTTTAGATACTTGGTTTTCTTCAGCGCTATGGCCATTTTCTACATTAGGTTGGCCAGAAGAAACGGAAGGATATGAGTACTTTTATCCAACTAATGCATTAGTTACAGGCTATGACATTATATTCTTCTGGGTTGCAAGGATGGTGTTTTCTGCCATTGAACAGACAGATAAATTACCATTTAAAGACGTATTTTTAACAGGTTTAATTTTAGATGAGCAAGGTATGAAAATGAGTAAATCCCTAGGAAATGGTATAGATCCTCTAGAAGTAATAGATGAATATGGGGCAGATGCTTTAAGGTTTACCTTGATAACAGGGAATACGCCAGGAAATGATATACGTTTTTCTATGGATAAAGTGGAAGCTAGCAGAAATTTTGCAAATAAGTTATGGAATGCTACAAGATTTGTAATGATGAATTTAGATGAAAAAGTAGTTAAAGAAGATTTATCCTTAGACGATTTGGAAGAAGAAGATAAATGGATACTATCAAGAATGAATACTGTTATTAAAGAAGTAACAGATAATTTAAATAAATATGAAATAGGTATAGCAGCACGGAAAATATATGATTTTATATGGGAAGAATATTGTGATTGGTATATAGAAATTGTAAAACCTAGATTATATGATGAAAGGTCTAAAACTAATGAAGTAGCACAAAAAGTATTATTATTGGTTCTAAAGAATATTTTAAAACTTCTCCACCCATTTATGCCTTTTATAACTGAAGAAATATGGAATCACTTACCTCATATTGAAGAAAAGCTAATTGTTAGTGATTGGCCAGTATATGACGAAAGATATAGCTTTGAAGAAGCGGAAAGAAGACTTAAATATATAATGGAAGCCATAAAGGGAATAAGAAATGCAAGGGCAGAAATGAATGTTAAACCTTCTAAAAAGTCTAAAGTTATATTTGTAACAGAAGATGAAAGTATAGTGGAAATACTTGATTATGGTAAAAGGTATTTTATGAATTTAGCCTATGCAGAAGAAATTGATATTAGAAATAATAATAAGTGCTTAGATGAAGATAATGTAGTAATTGTAGTGGAAAAAGCAGAAATCTATCTTCCTTTAGAAGATTTAATAGATTTTGAAAAAGAAATAGAGAGATTAGAAAAAGAGAAAGAAAAATTAGAATCTGAATTAAAAAGGGTAGAAGGAAAATTATCAAACAAAAACTTTGTAAATAAAGCTCCCAAAAACATTGTAGATAAAGAAAAAGCTAAAAAGTTAAAATATAATAATATGATGGAAAAAGTTTTAGAAAGATTAAAGGATATGAAGAAAAACATTTAGGTGAGGATAAGGAGGAAATTATGGATTATAAGGAAGCCTTAGATTATATTAAAAGTACGGAAAAATATGGATCCAAATTAGGATTAGAGACTATAAATACTTTATTAAAAGAGATGGATAGTCCTCATGAAGATCTTAATTATATTCATATAGCAGGAACTAATGGCAAAGGATCTATATCATCTTATACTGCTAATATTTTAAAAGAAGCTGGCTATAAAGTAGGATTATTTACTTCCCCATATTTGGAAAGATTCAATGAAAGAATCCAAATTAATGGAGTAGATATATCTAATGAGGCTTTAGCTAGAAATACTAAGCTAGTTAAAGAAAAAACAGAAAAAATAGTGTCTATGGGATTTAGGCATCCTACTACTTTTGAAACTATTACTGCTGTAGCTTTTCAATATTTTAAGGAAGAAAAAGTTGACTTTGCAGTATTGGAAGTAGGTTTAGGAGGAAGAATTGATTCTACTAATGTAATAGAACAATCTCTATCTAGTATTATAACTACTATAGCCATGGATCACACTCATATTTTAGGGAATACAATTACGGATATTGCCCATGAGAAGGCTGGAATTATAAAAAAGGATGGATTAGTAGTGTCTTATCCTCAAAAACCTGAAGTTTTAGAAGTATTAGAAAATGAAGCTAACAGTAAGAATGCAGATTTCCTTCTATGTAATATGGATAATTTGACAGTAAAGAAAGTTTCCCATGAAGGTGGAATGTTTGATTTTAAATATAGAAATGCATTTTATTCGGATTTAAAAATTAATATGTTGGGAGAATTTCAAATTTATAATGCTGCCTTAGCATTGACTAATATTTTAGAGTTAAGACAAAGAGAATTAGTAAAAGTAACAGATGATGAAATTAGAAAAGGGCTGGAAAAGACTAAATGGAATGGAAGATTAGAAGTATTAAAAAAAGATCCACTTTTCTTAATAGATGCAGCCCATAATCCACAAAGTGCAAAACACTTGTCAAAATCTTTAAGTATTTTTGAATATGATAAGCTAATACTAGGAATAGCAGTATTAGAAGATAAGGATGTAGACCATGTTATTGAATACCTTGTACCTTTAGCAGATGAAATAGTAATTACCGAAGTTAATATACCAAGAAAAATGAAGAGCGAAGAATTAGCAAAGAAAATACAAAAATATAATAATAATTATGTTATTGAAGAAAACATTGAAAATGCTGTTGATAAATCTCTTGAAATAGCAAATAAAAATGATTTAATATTATTTGCTGGTTCAATATATTTAATTGGAGATGTTAGAAAGATTGTAACTAATAAATAGGTCTTAAACAACCTCTCTTTGAATATATATATTATATATTTGAAGGGAGGTATGTTATGAATAATAAAGATTTATGTTTATATAAGGAAATGGACGATGTTGAACTAGTAGATACTGTTGATATAGAGATAGATAAGATGAAAAATTATTTAGAATCAGAAAATATGAATGAATATTGGAAGATTGCAATGGAAGTCAATAACATGATTATAGAAATAAAAAATAGAAGTATTAAAATGGATGAAGGAGAATTAATTAGAAAGATATTAAAGAAATAAAAGAAATTTTAATCACCTTAATCTATGTTTCAACATAAATTGATATATATACATAGGTGGAGGTGATTTTTTAATGAGAAAAGAAAAGATAGTTGTAGCTAATACAGGTCAGAATTCTTTATCTATAATAGATATTAAAAATAATTATAAGACTGACCATATTTATTTAGACTATTTTCTCATTGGACCTTATGGTGTGTATGCAAATCATAAAATGGACAAGATTTACACAACTAATTCTTACAGTAATTCTGTATTCAAAATAAATTTATCTCAGAAAAAGGTAGAGGATTTAGTTTTAGTAGGGAAATGTCCGACTTGTATAAAAGCATATAATGATTTGATACTAATATCCAATAGTGATTCAAACTCAATATCAGTAATTAATGAATATCCTTTCAAGTTAATTGAAAATATTTCCGTTGGAGAAAAACCTAATGATATAGAAATAGATCAAGAAACAGGTAAGATTTATGTAGCAAATAGTAATGGGTGTAGTATTGAGGTAATAGATTTAGAGAAAAATAAGGTAGAAAGAATTAGATTAAAATCAAACCCTGTTAAAATTCAATTGGAAAAAGAATTTATATATATATTGTCTATTCAAAACAATGGTTTTTATAATAGTAGTAATATATCAATTTTAGATTTAAAGAATTATAAGATTATTAAAACTTTAGATCTAAAAGGAATTTTTAATTATATGATAAAATTAAAAAATAAAAACTTGGTTTTTCTTTCAGAAATAGAAAGTGGTTTTTTATATAAATTTGACATAAGTAAGTACAAGGTAATAGGTAAAATTCACATTGGTGGAATGCCAAATAAAATTTTATATAATGGGAACAATATTTTATATATAGCCAATATATATAATAACTTAGTATCTGTAGTAAACCATAAAGAGGAAAAGGTAATAAAAAATATAAAAGTTGGCTTAGAACCGAACGATTTAATTTTTATATGACTATATATTATTTTTAAGTAATATGTTGAAAATATCTTGATAAATTATATCAGGGTTTTCTTTCCATTCCTTGCAGATCATTTTCGCTTGTTCTTTAGAGACAACATTTAAACATAGATTAAATAAACTTGTACCGTTTTCTATTAATTTTAGGTTAACTATATATTCATTGTTATTTTTTTTGAAATAATCACCTATTACCTGGGCTTCTTTTTTAAATTCTAGTTCTTTTAATTTCAAGGTATTATCAATATCTTCTTTTATACTTTTAGGAATTCTATCTTCAAAATATTTTAAAGTTAGTTCACCTTTTTGGAGTATGGAATAGGTTTCCTGTTTTTCTAAATCGGAAAATTCAATGAACTTAGATTCAACTAATTCACTTAAGAATTGTTGGATTAAAAAATAATTCATATAATTATTCTCCAAAACAAATTCTGATATTTGACTGTTAGTTAGTGGAATACTAGATTTATCAATTATGTAAAGCAAAAGCATTTTATTTTGTGCTAATTCTTCTGTATTATCTATAAACACAAATAACACCTTCTTTAGTTAATATTAGATTGTATTTAAATAAATTATACCATAAAAAATAGAGAAGTGAAATTTCACTTCTCTATTTTACCAAACTATTTATTAGAAATCTCATTTTGTCCTTGCTCAACTAATTTTTTTACCATTAGCCCGCCTACATATCCATTTTCTCTAGAAGTTAAATTTCCTTTATCTATATCATCATAATTAGATAAACCTAATTCATTTGCTATTTCTAATTTCATTTGATTTAAAGCTTCTCTTGCTTCTGGAACCAATATTCTATTATTGTTATTAGCCATTATTGGAACCTCCTTTTAAAAAGGATCATATTTTATGTTGCAATTATAATATAACCTTTTTAAGATTATATATCCTAGTAAAATAAGTAAAATAAAAGACTAGATGATGAAAGAAAGTAATATTTCTTATGAATTGGAATAAATTATAATAACGTAAAAAGTTTTATTAGGAGGCGAGGAATTGGGCAAAATAAAATCACAAAGTCATATAATCTTTAGAATATTCATAGTTATTGGACTTTTAGTTATGTCAATAATTTATACTAGTTTTAGAAATCATATAGATATAGTAGAAGTTTTTTCTCAAGGGAAAGAACTTCCTATATACAGTGTAGATAGAGATGATAAGAAAGTTGCTATTAGCTTTGATGCTGCTTGGGGAACAGATTATACCAACGATATATTAGAAGTTTTAGATAAGTATGAGGTAAAAAGCACTTTTTTCTTAGTAGGATTCTGGGCCGAAAAACATGAGGACTTAGTAAAAGAGATTCATGACAAAGGTCATGAAGTAGGTAACCATTCTACAAATCATCCCTATATGACAAAGTTATCTGAAGAGCAGATGGCTAAGGAGTTAAATGAAACTGGGGATTTAATAAAAGAAATAACTGGAGAAGAACCAATACTATTTAGGCCACCTTTTGGTGATTATAATGATAAGGTAATAAAAACATGTGAGGAAAACAATTATTATGTAATTCAGTGGGATGTTGACTCTTTAGACTGGAAGGAATTAGGGGCTCAATCTGTAATAGATAGAGTTACTAGAAATGTACAAGAAGGTTCTATTGTCTTATTTCATAATAATGCAAAGTATATAGATGAATATTTACCAGTAGTTATTGAAAGACTTCAAAGTGAAGGTTATGAAATAGTTCCAGTTTCAGAACTCATACATAAAGATGATTACCATATGGATCACACAGGCAGACAAATTAAAGGAAAAAAAGACGATTAACTGTTAATTAAAAACGAAGGAGAAAAGGGAAAAAATGAATTTACAAAAAATGAGTTTTATAGGTGTGGTGACTAGTAAAGAAGAAAATATGGCTTTTATCATGTTGAAAGAGATTATGTTAAAGGATGGTTATGCAACTATTTATGAAAATAAACAAGGTAATATTATATTTTTTAAGAAGAATGATAAAAATATCGGATTAATAGAGATTACTCCTTTAATAGCAGAAGGATTATTAAGTTTAAATTTGAATTTTCAAGTACTAATACACACCTTCTTAGAAGATGAAGATTATAATAAATTGGCTATACAAAAACTTTTTAAAAGAACTAAAAAATTTGTAATTTTAAACACTGATGAAGAAAAAAGTATTAATTTAATAGAGAATAACAATGATGCTTTAATAGTTACTTATGGATTTAATAAAAAATCTACAGTTACAGCCTCTAGTTTTCAGATAACTAATTCTATAAATTTTAACTTTTGCCTACAAAGACAACTATTGACTTTAAATGGTGATGAAATTGAACCCTTTGAAATACCTATAACTCTCGATTTAATAGGTAAATGGAATATTTATTATGCTTTAGCAGCAATTATAGGTAGTATATGTTATAATATAAAAATAAACATTATAAATGCAGCATTAAAGAATATAAGAAGTTCTGGAAGAGAATACGAAAAAATATATGAAGCTGATTATTTAATCATTGATAATTATTGTAAAGATTCTTTGGCTCTTAATTTAACTTTTGAAACTATACAAAATTTAAAATATAAAGAACTTATTATTTTTTGGGGGATTGAAATAGATGAAGGAATTGTTTCTATTAAGGAAAACATTGATGTTATAATAAGTTGGCTTCCTATTTTAGGAGTAAATACATTATTATTTCATATGGATAATCAGAATAAATTAATAGAGGATAATATAAAAATTATGTTAGAAAAAAAAGGTGTTGATTTTTCTATCTATTATGATTTAAAATTGTCCATAGGGAAAGGTATAGAATTATTAAATAAAAATGATATATTACTTCTAGTGGGTGGAGAAAACTTAAATAAAGCTAAGGAAATTATAAATTTGGAACTAGCTAATAAATTTTAGCTGGTTTTTTATTATAAGATCTATTCATATCATTAAGTCGTTAGTATTATCCCTATTAGATTCATAAAGTATATTAGTACTGAATAAGTATAAATATAAGTTAATAAAATACATAAGAATAGGGAGTGAATCTTAATGGTAGATAAGGTTATAGATACAAATACAGTTACACTAGTGGGGAAGGTCACCACAGAGAAGGAGTTTACTCATGAAATGTATGGGGAAGGATTTTATCGTTTTTCTTTAGAAGTACCTAGGCTAAGTGATTCTATTGATATTTTGCCAGTAACTATTTCTGAACGATTACTTGTAAACTTAGACATAAAGCCTGGTGATTATGTCGTAATTAAGGGGCAGTTAAGATCTTATAATCGTTATATTGAGAATTCCAACAAATTAGTTTTAACAATATTTGCTAGAGACATATATTTGCCACAAGAAATAGAATTAGAGGAATTGTTAAAAAAACCTAATGAAATTTATCTTGATGGCTATATATGTAAACCACCTATTTACAGGACAACACCTTTTGGTAGAGAAATAACAGATTTACTAATAGCTGTTAATAGACCCTATAATAAATCAGACTATATACCTACTATTGCTTGGGGAAGAAATGCAAGATTTTGTGAAAAATTATTAGTTGGAGATCATATAAGATTATGGGGAAGAATTCAAAGTAGGAAATATCAAAAAAAATTGTCCGATGGAGAAGTGGAATCCAGAGTTGCTTACGAGGTCTCCATATCTAAACTTCAACATATAGAAAATGATAATAATAGAAGAGATAAAGACAGCAGCCAAGAAATAAAGTAAAAATGAGGGTAGAGTATAGGCAAAGGTTAAAAATAGGGTGAAAGCACTATTGTAAGAGAAAAGTTAAAAAATTAATTAGTATTACAATAATGTTTAAATGTAATTACAAAAAACTAAAAAAACTAAAAAACTAAAGACGAGCAAGGGGGAGGAACAAATGAAAAACAGTAAAAAAGAGAAAATATTATTTAATAGTGATGAAATTAAAGTTAGAGTAGAGGAGTTAGGAAAAGAAATATCAAAGAATTATAAAGGTAAAGAACTTATAGTTATATCATTATTACGAGGTAGCTTTATATTTGCAGCAGATTTAGTTAGGGAAATTAATGTACCAGTTGAAATAGATTTTATGACTACGTCTAGTTATGGAAGTGATGAGGAAACTTCAGGAGTAGTAGATATTATAAATGATTTTAGAACTAAAGTTACAGGAAAGGATATATTAATAGTAGACGATATAATGGATTCTGGATTTACAATGAGATATGTAGTTGAACATTTTATAAAATATAATCCTAATTCAATAAAAACTTGTGTTATGTTAGATAAACCTAGTAGAAGGAGGGTTGATATTAAACCTGACTATGCAGGCTTTGCTATACCAGACGTTTTCATTGTTGGATATGGATTAAATTATGGCAATCATTATAGAAATATTCCTTATATTTTTACTTATGATGAATAGAAATAATCCCAGCAATATCTATTGCTGGGATTATTTTAATTGTTTATTAAGTCATCCATATTAAATAATCCATTGTCTTTATTAATAATAAATTTTGCAGCTTTAAGGGCACCTTGTGCAAAGATTTTTTTAGATGCAGCACTATGAGTTATTTCTATTACTTCGTCTGGTCCTGCAAAAATAGCAGTATGCTCTCCTACAACTGTGCCACCCCGTATTGAATGAATACCGATTTCATTTTTCTCTCTTTTTAATGATTTATCATGTCTATTATAAACGTAATTTTTAGAGTTATTCAAAGTTTCATTAATTGAATCTGCAATCATATAGGCAGTACCACTAGGTGCATCAATTTTTTTATTATGATGTTTTTCTATTATTTCAATATCAAAACTATCCCCAAGAAGATTAGCAGACTTCTTTACTAGAGAAAGTAGTAAATTTACACCTAAAGACATATTGGCGGAATAAAATATAGCTATCTTATCTGATGCAGCTTTTATTTTCTCTATATGTTCATTCTCTAGTCCTGTGGTACCAATGACCAAGGCTATGTTATTTTCACTAGCAAATTTTAATATTGGCTCTAGAGAACTAGGATGGGAAAAATCTATTATTACATCTAATTCTTCTTTAATATCTGAAATATTATCATATACTTTAATGTTATTTTTGTCATTTTCAATAGCTTTCTTATCAATTCCTACTACTAAAGACATTTCTTTATTTTCTTTTATTTCCTTTGCAATTACCTGGCCCATAGCTCCTAAATACCCATTAATACCGACTTTTAGCATTATTCTACCCCCTTATATTAAGACCGTAGTTTTTCATTTCGTTTTTTAAAGTTTCTTTAGTATCTTCAGCCATTGAGGTTAAAGGTAATCTTGTAGGGCCTACTTCCATTCCTAATAAATTCATAGCCTCTTTTACTGGTATTGGATTAACTTCTATAAATAATGCATCAATTAATGGTTTCATGTCTAATTGTAATTTTCTTGATTTTTCTAAGTTCCCTTCAAGATATGCAAAAACCATATCATGGGTATCTCTTGGAAGAATATTGGCTACGACAGATATAACACCTACGCCACCTACTGATAATAAAGGAACTATCATATCATCGTTGCCGGAGTAAATATAAAAATTGTCTTTGCATAATCGTGCAATTTCAACGACTTGGGCAATGTTTCCGCTAGCTTCTTTAACACCCCTTATATTTGGATGTTTTGATAATTCATATATAGTCTTTGGTAATATGTTTACTCCAGTTCTTCCGGGAACATTATATACTATTATAGGTATGTTTACATTATTTGCTATTGCTTCATAGTGTTCAATTAAACCTTTTTCTGTAGCTTTATTATAATAAGGAGTAACTACTAATAGACCATCAGCACCTATATTTTCCGCATATTGACTTAGTTCTACTGAATATTTTGTATTATTTGAACCAGTACCGGCTATTACAGGTATACGTTTGTTTACAGTATCAACAGTAAACTTTATAGCCTTTTTACGCTCTTCATCAGTCATAGTAGCTGATTCTCCAGTAGTACCACAAATTATAATAGAATCAGTTTTTTCTTCAATATGCCATTCGATTAATTCCTCTAATTTATCATAATCAATTTCATCATTTTTAAAAGGTGTAACTATAGCTACACCAGAACCTTTAAATAAACTCATGTCCAAGCCTCCCTCTTTATATTTAAATTAATAATTCAGCAATTTGTACAGTATTGGTAGCAGCCCCTTTTCTAATGTTATCGGCTACTATCCATAGGTTTAAACCATTATCTACACTAAAGTCTCTTCTTATTCTACCTACATATACTTTGTCTTTACCTTCTACATCTAAAGCAGTTGGATATAGATTTTTAGAGATATTATCTAATATTATAACACCTTCTTGTTCTTCTAAGGATTTACGAATTTCATCTAATTTAAAATCTTTCTTTAATTCTACATTAACTGAAACACAATGACCATATTTAACAGGAACTCTAACTGTAGTAGCAGTAATTTTTATATTTTGGTTGTTAAGAATTTTTTGAGTTTCTAAAATCATTTTCATTTCTTCTTTTGTATATCCATTTTCTATAAAAGAGTCAATATGAGGTAAACAATTATATGCAATAGGATATGGATAAAGTTCACCATTTTCACCTTTTATACCTTTTTCTAAATCCGTAAGGCCACCAATCCCAGAACCTGAAACAGCTTGGTAAGTTGAAAAAACAACTCTCTTTATACCAAAATTATCTTCGAGAGGTTTTAAGGGTATTACACTTTGGATAGTTGAACAATTTGGATTGGCAATAATATTTTTGTGATTTTTAATAGATGAAGCGTTTACCTCTGGAACTATTAAAGGTACAGTATCATCCATTCGCCAAGCACTACTATTGTCTACAACAATTATCCCTTTTTCTTTGGCAATAGGTGCATATTTCTTACTTATACCACCTCCAGCTGAAAATAAAGCAATGTCAATATCCCTGCAAAAACAATCTTTATTCAATTCTTCTACAGTATATTCTTCATTTTTGAAAACTACCTTTTTTCCCTTAGATTTGCTAGAGGCAAATAAGTATAGGTTATTAACTGGGAAACCCCTTTCTTCCATTACTTTCAAGATTGTCATTCCTACCATACCAGTAGCACCTATAACTGCCACATTTACTTTTTTCACTTTATCACCCCTATTATAAATTTTTCATATACTATTATTATATAGTATACTATTATATAGTATTTTGTCATAAGAAATTTGATATTTGCTTAAAACCATAAAAAAAGATACAATATAAAAAAGGAAATTATAGGAGGTATTTATGGAAATTAGAGAAGATAAAAATAGTATTTTTCAAGTTAATTTATTTTATCTGCTTATGGGGCTTGTATTGTTGACGCTAGGTGGATTTATTATGAGTAAAAATATTTTAATCGGTTCCCTTATTACTTCTTACATATTGGTGTATTTAACAAGTCTTATATATACAAGAATTAAAGGGTACGATATCAGGGAAACTTTTAAATTAAATAAAATTTCTCCAAGACAAGGATTCTTGAGTGGTCTAATAGTTATATTTGCATATCCACTTGGTATTTTTATTAACTACCTAGTTTTACTTCTAATTGGTCTCTTTGTAGAACTTAAAACCCCATCAATACCTTTGCCAAATACGCCAAGTGAATTATGGATAAGTTTATTTGTAATAGCTTTGTCTCCTGGGATTTGTGAGGAATTCATGTTTAGGGGATTAATCATGTCCGTCTATGATAAATTAGGAAAAAAGAAGGCTATTCTTTATTCAGCTTTTTTATTTGGAATATTTCATTTCAATTTACAAAATTTTATAGGCCCATTTTTACTAGGTATAGTTTTTGGAATAATGGTATATAAAACTAATTCAATTTATCCTGCAATGATTGGGCACACAGTTAATAATAGTATCTCAATGATAATAAGTTATTTCGCAAATAATAGTATGGATATAATGGAGAATATGGATATGTCAGAAAATCCAATGGCAGTTGATATGAATCAATATTTTATTATTGGAATAATTATATTAGGTATAATTGTGTTGGCCCTAGGGGCAATAGCTTTAACTATCTTAAGATCTTTGCCTGAAGATAGAGAAATGGATGAAAGTAGTAGGGATTATATATATGAGGGCGTAGAAAACAATGTAAATTATGGTGAATATTATGATGTGAATTATAATGGGGATTATATAGAGAATCAATGGAAAACTCCAGCATATTCATATATACCTATTATTATAGTAATGGGAATATATATCTTTTATAACTATATGATTTTTACACTTTAAAGAATAAATTTTAAAACCTCTGGAATACTAAAAAGAAGGAGGTTTAAAATGTCCAAGAAAAAGAAGAATAAGAAGGAAAAAATAGAAACTTTAGAAGATAAATTAAAATATGAAATTGCAGAAGAGTTAAATCTTATAGATAAAATAAATAAAGTAGGATGGGGAGGGTTAACGGCAAAAGAATCTGGAAAAATTGGCGGTCTTATGACTGTTAGAAAGAGAGAAATGAAAAAAGCTAAAGAAGAATAAAATAGGGGGTATTTTAGTGGCAAAAGATTTAATTAAAAAGGCTAGTACTATGATAAAAACATCGTCAAAAACTATGGTGTTAACAGGAGCTGGTATATCTACAGAAAGTGGAATACCGGATTTTAGAAGCCCTGATACTGGTTTGTGGGAGAATGTAGATCCTATGGAAGCTCTGTCAACTACGGTTTTATATGATGACCCTGGAAAGTTTTATAATGAAGGTTTTAAAATGTTACTAGATATGACAAAGGCTAAACCCAATGATGGACATTATGCTTTAGGGGAAATGGAGGAACTAGGTTATATAAAAGGGATTATAACTCAGAACATTGATAATCTTCACATTGAAGCTGGTTCAAAGTATGTTCTTGAGGTTCATGGAAATACAAGAAAAGGAAGTTGTTTAAACTGTAGCAATACTGTGGAAATAGGAGTATTAACCAAAAAGGTTGACAATGGAGAGATCCCACCTAAGTGTGATAAATGTGGTGGAACCTTAAGACCTGACGTTATTTTTTTTGGGGACATGCTTCCTGAAGCTTTTACTATTGCATGGGAAGAGGTAAGCACAAGTGATTTATTAATAGTTGTTGGTTCAAGCTTAGCGGTAGCACCAGTTAGTTATCTACCACAGAGGGCTAAAAATTTAATATTAATAAATCAAGGGGATACTTCGATGGACTCTTTTGCAGATTTAATTATAAAAGGCGGTGCTGGAGAGACTCTACAAGCTATATTAGAAGAGTTAAAGGAGTAACTAACATGGAAACCTATAAACTATTTGCAAATTACTATGATGAGTTAATGCAAGATGTAAATTATGAAGAATGGTTTGAATATACTGAAGAAATTTTTTCCCGTTTTAATAAAAAGCCTAAGACTATATTGGAAATGGCTTGTGGTACAGGCAATTTAACATATTATCTTTGTAAGAATGGTTATAATGTAACCTGTTTTGATGTATCTTCGGATATGCTAGCTATAGCTTACAATAAATTATTTAAATTTAAAAATGTAAATGTACTTTCGCAAAACATGGTAGATTTCAATATTTATGAAAAATTTGATGCAGTTTTAAGTATCTGTGATAGTGTAAATTATATTACTAACAAGAATGACTTATATAAAACTTTTGTAAATGTTCATAATCATTTAAATGATAAAGGAATATTCATATTTGATATTAATTCATACTATAAATTAAAAAATATAATAGGCAACAATACTTTTGTAGATGAAAATGATAATCTATTTTACGCTTGGCAAAATGAATTTGATGAAGAAAAGAATTTATCCAATTTTTATTTAACCTTTTTTATAAAGAATAAAGATAATAAATACATTAGATTTGATGAAGAACATGTAGAGAGAGCCTATACAATTTTAGAGGTTAGGGAGCTATTAAAAGAGGCTAATTTCAATGATATTGTATGTTATGAGGATTTTACATTTAATAAACCTAGGGATAAATCTGAAAGGATACATTTTATTGCACATAAATAATAGCTTATTTTAGGGGAATATTTATCTTAATCTAGGTAATAATAATTGACAGAGTATGTTGTTTATGATAAACTAAATTGAAAGTAGATGAGAAGCATCTATTTAAATTAGTTGTATTGGAGGAATGTTTTAAATGGTTAAAGGTAATGTTAAGTGGTTCAACGCTACTAAAGGTTATGGATTTATATCCACAGAAGAAGGGGAAGATGTATTCGTACATTATTCCGCAATTGAAGGAGATGGATTTAAGACTCTAGAAGAAGGACAAGAAGTTGAATTTGAAATTGTTGAAGGAGACAAAGGTCCTCAAGCTACAAATGTTACAAAACTATAAACAGTTACTTAGTTTTTAACGGTAGCAAATAAGCCCCTGTAAAGGGGCTTTAAATATTTAAAGGAAGAGGTGTTAAAGCTGGAAGATTATATAGTTAGAGCAATAGATGAGAAAGGTACTATTAGGTTATTAGTAGCCTCTAGTACTAATATAGTAGAAGAAGCAAGAAAAACTCACAATACTTCCGCTAGTGCTACTGCAGCTTTAGGTAGAACATTAACTGCATCAAGTATAATGGGGTTAATGATGAAAGGTGATGAAGATACTTTAACTTTACAAATAAAAGGAAACGGCCCTTTAGGAAAAATAGTAACTGTGTCTAATAGTTTAGGAAAAGTTAAAGGATATGTTGACAATCCGGTGGCAGATTTACCATCAAAATCTAAGGGAAAATTAGATGTAGGTGGAGTAGTAGGGAAAGATGGAATATTGACTGTCATAAGGGATTTAGGATTAAAAGAACCTTATATAGGGCAATCAAATCTTATATCAGGAGAAATAGCTGAAGATTTAACATACTATTTTGCAAATTCAGAACAACAACCATCTGTTGTCAGTCTAGGTGTTTTGGTAGATGTAGACTTATCGGTAAAAGCTGCTGGGGGCTATATACTTCAATTACTTCCTGAAGTATCAGGGGAAGACATAGATAGGATAGAAAAAAATATAAAGAAATCTAAACCTATTTCTACCATGATAGATAATGGCTATACTCCGGAAAAAATAATAGATGAAGTCTTCGGAGATTTTAATATGGAAATATTAGAAAAACATCATATATATTATGAATGTGATTGTAGTAAAGAAAGAGTAGAAAAGGCTTTAGTTAGCCTAGGTAAAAAAGAGATAGAAGATATAATAAAAGAAGATGGTGGTGCGGA
>DATGTQ010000187.1 GCA_035301805.1 Tissierellales bacterium | reverse complement strand
ACATCCAGAATCTTATGAAGTAGCAGAAAGAATTATGGATATAAATGACTATAATAAAATTAATTTAAAGGAAGTATCTGAAGAATTAGATATAGGGCTTCCGACTTTAGAAGATATAATTTATGAGCTAGAAAAGCCGGGCAGGGATCCTAGGGAGGAAATGCCAAAGCCTATTCTAAGAAAGGATATATTAGGTATAGAAGACTTAAAACCAAATATGATTTTAAAAGGAACTGTAAGGAATGTAGTTGACTTTGGGGCTTTTGTAGATGTTGGTGTTGGTCAAGATGGATTAGTCCATATATCTAAGCTAAGCAATAAATTCGTAAAGCATCCTATGGAAGTAGTAAAAGTTGGAGATATAGTAAAAGTAAAAATACTAGAGGTAGATTGTTCAAAGGGTAGAATTTCCCTCAGTATGAAAATTTAAATATATATAGTGAAAGGGTGGTCATAGGTGGACATATATGAGCTACAAAATGAGGGAAATTTATTTTGGAGCATTGTAAGTTCCAGCTTTGGGGAAGAGCCTAACACTTTTATAAAGAGAGAGACTAAGAAAGTGTTAAAGAACGGAGGAGCCTTAGTATATATTTACAGTAATAATTTTAATAAGTTTTCAAAAGAAAACTTTATGAATCAATGGGATATAGATTTTCAGTTGATAAATGGACAGGTGAAGTTTGTATGTTTAGAAGAAGAAATTATGAAAAATAACAAAATAGATAGGGAAAAAATATTAAAGATTTACGATAATAAAATAGAAGAATTAAAGGATAATGGATTTGAAGATATTATAATTTATACAACAAGATATAATTTTTATAAGGAGATATTTGGTTTTGATGGTCTTATAAATTTACACAAGGAAATTAAAAAAGTAGCCTATGAGAATAATATCATAATAGCAATTAGGTATATAATAAATGACTTCTATGAGAAAGATTTTCTAAAACTTATATCCCTTCATGATACTTTTATTTTGGAGGGGTCAGAAAAAATTGAAGTTTATACTTATATAGAACTTTTTAAGACAGGCTTTGTCAATTTGTCTAGGAAAGGAATAATTGAAGAAGAGCATGAAAAAGAATTAAGAAAAATAGAGAAATTAAAAACTATTGGAGAGTTCGCTGAGGGTTTGGCTCATGATTTTAATAATTTACTTACTACTATTGTTGGCTATTCCCAAATAGCTTTATTGAAGGATATCGAAGATGAAATAAAAAATTATTTTAATGTAATATATAGGACTGCTTTAGATGGAAAGGCTATAATGAATAGAATTCAAGATTTTGCCAAAGGAACCGATAAAATAAATAGAGATTTTCATTATTTAAATGATTTAGTTTTAGGAAGTTTAGATATGGCTAGACATAGAATTAAGGTAAAGAGTAAAACAAATGGAGAAATAAAAATAATAGAAAAATTAGATTCTGAAAGTCGTATTTATTGTAATGAATATGAAATAAGACAAGTTATGTTAAATATTATATTAAATGCTTTAGATTCTATGGTAGGAAGCGGTACTTTAATTCTTTCTACTTATGATTTAGATGAAAAGGCAGTTATAGAAGTTGAAGATACAGGTATAGGCATGGAAGATAGAGTAAAAGAAAAATTATTTGAACCATATTTTACTACAAAAGGTTCAAAGGGAACAGGACTAGGTTTAAACATTGCTAAAAAGATTTTAGAAGATCACTTTGCTGAGATAAAAGTTGAAAGCGAAAGTGGTAAGGGAAGTAAGTTTATAATTAGTTTCCCAATATTAGAAGAAGATCTCGATGAAATACCTATGATAGAGGGTAAGAAATATAATGCTCTTATAATAGAAAATGAATATATTAAAGCTTATAAATTAATAGAGTTATTTTCACTGTTAAACATAGGTACAGAAGTGGAATTTTTAAAGGATGAAGTGTTAGAGAAATTATCACATGAAAAATATGACCTAATAATTAGCTGTTATGATCCAGTAGATATAGAAGGAATTATGTTTTTTAAAAAAATAAAAAAGAAGTTCCCTAATATCCCTTTTATTTTGGCTGTAGATAATATATATATACTAGAGACAGATTTATATAATATTGCAGATGGAGTTGTTGAAAAAGGATGTACTGTAGATGAATTATCTTATGTTGTTAAAAAGCTACTTAATTCCGTTGATAATGAGGATGATAAAAGTTATAATATTAATTAGGGACACGAAGGAAATTAATAAAGGAGGAATTTTATGCTAATCGTTAAAAATGGATATATTTATACAATGGCGGGAGAAGTAATAGAAGGTGGAGATATATTAATTCATGATGGAAAAATTAAAGAAATAGGTAAAGATTTAGTTGCTCCTTTAGATGCAGAAATAATTGATGCTGAGGGTAGAATGATAACTCCAGGATTTATAGATGCCCATTGTCATATAGGGTTAATTGAAGATGGAATGGGTTTTGAAGGAAGCGATGTAAATGAATTGGTAGATCCAGTAACTCCCCAATTAAGAGCTATTGATGGAATAAATCCTATGGATGAGACTTTTAAAGAAGCAGCAGCAGGAGGAGTAACTACTGCAGTTACTGGACCAGGAAGTGCTAATGTGGTGGGGGGCCAGTTTGTAGCTATTAAGACTTATGGGGATAGAGTAGATGATATGATAGTAAAAGAGCCAGTGGCAATGAAAGTGGCTTTTGGAGAAAACCCAAAGAGAGTTTATGAAAGCCAAAAGAAATCTCCAATTACTAGAATGTCTACAGCGGCAACTTTAAGAGAAACATTGTATAAAGCCCAAGGTTATTTAGAAAAGAAGGAAAAGGGGCTAGAAGATCCTTCTAAAATGCCAGAATATGATATAAAGATGGAAGCATTATTACAAGTACTTAAGAAAGAAATACCATTAAAAGCTCATGCTCACAGGGCAGATGATATTTTTACATCAATAAGAATAGCAAAAGAATTTGATGTAGACATAACTTTAGATCATTGTACAGAAGGACATTTAATAGCTGAACATTTAGCAAAGGAGGACAAACCAGCAATAGTAGGACCTACTTTAAGTAATAGGTCAAAAATTGAACTTAGAAACTTAACTTTTAACACACCAAAGGTTTTACATGAATCAGGGGTAAAAATAGCTATAATGACAGATTCGCCAGTTATACCACTACAGTATTTACCTATGTGTGCAGGACTAGCAGCTAAGTCTGGATTAGATGAATATGAGGCTTTAAAGGCCATAACTATAAATCCAGCAGAAATTATAGGTATTGATGATAGAGTAGGAAGTATAGAAGTGGGTAAAGATGCGGATATAGTAATATTTGATGGGAATCCATTAAAAGATATTGACTGTGAAACTTATGCTACTATTATAGATGGAAATATTATATATAAATCTTTCTAATCATTGACAGGGAATAGATTAATAGGTATAATATAAGTAATTAAATAAGATCTTCAGGGGTAGGTGAAAATCCTCATCGGCGGTATAGCCCGCGCACCATATATGGTTGACTTGGTTAAATTCCAAGGCCGACAGTTATAGTCTGGAAGAAAGAAGATAATATATACAATGTATATAGTTTTTTGGTTGTGTATATAAACCCCGAAGAATTTTTCTTCGGGGTTTTTTGAATCATGATCTTAGAACTTAGCGTTTAACCCTGAGGAAATAATAAATATGGAGGGCTTTTTTAAGATGTTAACTATGAAGAAAGAAAAAATATCAACAAAAGCTTTAGTAAAAATAGGGGTTTTAGGTGCAATTGGTTTTATATTAATGGTATTTGATTTTCCATTATGGTTTGCACCAGGATTTTTAAAATTTGACCTAAGTGAAGTGCCTGCTTTAATAGGAGCTTTTTCCTTAGGGCCAGTAGCAGGAATATTGATTCAATTAATTAAAAATATATTAAATGCAACGATTAAAGGTAGCTCTACTATGGCAGTAGGTGAGTTATCAAATTTTTTAGTAGGATGCCTATTCGTAGTTCCAGCAAGTGCAATTTATCATAGGAACAAAACTTTTAAAAATGCGGTTATTGGATTAATAGTAGGAGTAATAGCTATGACTATAGGAGCTTCATTATCTAACTACTATGTTATGATACCATTCTATGCAAAGTTATTTGGTATGTCTCTGGATAAGATCATAGCCATGGGTAGTGCAGTAAATAAAAGCATAGTAGACTTTAAAAGTTTAATTATCTATGCAATAATTCCCTTTAACCTATTGAAAGGAGTTATTGCCTCATTAGTTACAATACTACTATATAAACGAATATCACCAATACTAAAGAAATAAAAAAGTGAGTTAGTGGGGACGATCTTCACTGACTCACTTTTTGAGTCACCGGGGACGGTCCTAATCGGCTCACTTTGTGAGTAGGTTAGGATCGTCCCCATTGACTCATATCTATTATAAGTGCTATAATTTTAGATAGCAAAGAGAAAGAGAGGATTAGATTATATGTTTAATGTTAAACTAAATAGTCTTGAGGAAACGAAGAAATTTGGGATGAAATTGGGGGAAATATTAAAAAGTGGAGACTTAATATCTTTAATGGGGGATTTAGGGGCAGGAAAAACTACTTTAACTCAATCTATTGCCCAAGGTTTAGAAATTAATGATTATGTTACAAGCCCCACTTTTACTTTAATAAATGAATATGAAGGAAAGCTACCTTTATACCATTTTGATGTTTATAGATTAGGTAGTATAGATGAACTTTATGATCTAGGCTATGAAGAGTATTTTTATTCTAATGGTGTAACTATTGTTGAATGGGGAGATAAAGTATTAGATTTGCTGCCTAAGGATAGAATAAATATTAAGATAGAGAAAGGGAAGAAGTTTCAGGATAGGATAATATATATATATGGAGAAGGTAATAGGACAAAAGAGATAGTTAAGGAGATGAACATAAATTGAAAGTATTAGCAGTAGATACATCTAGTGTAGTAGCAACTTGTGCTGTACTAGACAAGGAAAAAATAATAGGAGAATATTCATTAAATCAGGATTTAAGTCATTCAGAAAAATTATCTCCTATGATTAAGGAATTAATGGATAGCTTAAAATTAAAAATTCAAGATATAGATATATTTGCTACTGCAATTGGCCCTGGTTCTTTTACGGGGTTAAGAATAGGTATAGCAACAATGAATAGCTATGCTCATGTTGCAAACAGACCAGTAATAGGTATATCTACTTTAGAGGCGTTAGCTTTTAATTTACCAAATAATGATATAGTAATTCCTATGATGGATGCAAGAAGGGATAGAGTATATACGGGAATATATAAATGGATAGGTGGGGAACTTTTTAATATAATAGAACCTACAATTATGAAAGTAACTGAATTGACTGATTTTATTAATGATAACTATGAAAAGGTTACGGTTAATGGTGATGGAACTCTAAAGTATAAAGATATATTAGAAAATAAATTAGAGGAAAAAATATTATTTGCACCTAGAGGGTTTAATAATTGTAGAGCAACAAGTGTAGGAGAATTAGCTATTTTAAAATACAATAAAGGAGAAATTGATAACTATTTTACTCTAGCACCAGAATATTTAAGAGAATCCCAAGCACAAAGAGAATTTAATAAAAGGCAGTGATATAAATGAAGGTATACATAAGAGAAATGGTAATTGGGGATATAGATCAAGTTATGAAAGTAGAAAAAAATTCTTTTTCTACTCCCTGGTCAGAGGAAGCTTTTAAACTTGAAGTTACTAAAAATATATTGGCTAAATATTTAGTAGCTGAATTAGAAAGTAAAATAGTAGGATATGGAGGTTTATGGTTAATAGTAGATGAGGGGCATATAACTAATATTGCAGTGGATACTAAGTACAGAAATAAAGGCATTGGAAGCTTATTATTAGAAGGTCTCATTGACATATGTCAAAGATGGAATTCTAAAGCTATAACTTTAGAAGTTAGAAAATCAAATGAGAATGCTAAAAGCTTATATAGAAAATATGGATTTAAAGAATATGGTATCCGACCAGGATATTATTCAGATGGTAATGAAGATGCAATAATAATGTGGAAGCAAATTGAATCTTAAATTGAGGTGAAAAACATGGATAAAGATATTATAACATTGGCAATAGAGACTTCTTGTGATGAAACTTCCTGTGCCCTAATTAAAAATGGCAGGGAAGTTATTTCTAATATTATATCTTCTCAAATCGATATACACAAAAAGTTTGGTGGAGTAGTTCCTGAAATTGCTTCAAGAAAGCATGTAGAAAATATAAATATTATTATTCAAAAGGCTTTAGATGAAGGAAATATGAAATTTGAAAATATAGACATAGTAGGGGTAACTCAAGGACCAGGTCTTGTAGGAGCACTTCTAGTTGGGATTTCTAGTGCTAAAGCTATATCTCATGCTTTAAATAAGCCACTTATAGGAGTGAATCATATAGAAGGCCATATATGTGCCAATTATATTGAACATAAAGATTTAAAACCTCCCTATACTTGTTTAATAGTTTCAGGAGGCCATAGTTATTTAGTACAAGCAAAAGATTATACTGAGTATGAAATGGTAGGCAGAACCAGAGATGATGCAGCAGGAGAAGCTTTTGACAAAGTAGCCAGATCTTTAGGGCTTTCTTACCCAGGAGGTCCCATTATAGATAAGTTGGCAGCAAAAGGAAACAATAATGCTATAGATTTTCCAAGGGTATATTTAGAGAAAGATAGTTATGATTTTAGTTTTAGTGGAATAAAAACAGCAGTTTTAAATTATTTAAACCAAAAAGAACAAAAAGGGGAAGAAATTGTTGTAGAAGATGTGGCGGCTAGTTTTCAACAGGCAGTAATAGAGGTTCTTGTAGAAAAGACTATAAGGTTAGCCAAGGAAAGAAAGTCTAAAATTATAACAATGGCTGGTGGTGTAGCTGCTAATGAAGGGCTCAGAAATCTTATGAATGAGAGAGGGAAGGAAGAAGGAATTAAAGTTTTATACCCTTCTAAAATTTTATGCACAGATAATGCCGCTATGATAGGTTCAGCAGCTTATTATAATTATATGGATGGAAGTATTTCGGATTTATCATTAAATGTAATACCAAACTTAGGATTAGGGGAAGAATAATCAACAAATTTGTCACAATTTGTCCACATACTAAAATTTTAACTATGTGGACAATGTGGAAAAACTAAAAAAAACTTTTAAAAGGTGGACAACTACTTGTGGATAACTTTGTGGATAATGTGAATAAGTTGTGGATTTATTGGGGAAAATAATTTTTTATGGATTTTCTATTAAAGTTATCCACTTATTATACAGATTACTTAAATCTTTTTGAGTATTTTCTCTTTTTTTAACAAGTTCTTTTATTTTTTCAGGTTGTTCATATACATTTGGGTTACATAATATATTGTTAAGTTCCTTTACAAGCTCTTCTTTTTCCGATATATGTGTTTCTAAGCTTTCTATTTCTTTTTTCTTTTTCCTTATTTTTTCTCTTTTTACTCGTTCTTTTTTCCGTTTAGATTTTAACTGGGTTTTTGTAATTTCTGTTTCTTCTTCCTCTTCAATTACTTCATTCTTTTTAGCTATATAATAATCATAGTTTCCTAAGTATTCTGTTATTCCATCTTCTGACATTTCAATTATTTTATTAGACACTTTATTTAAAAAATATCTGTCATGAGATATAATTAAAACAGTGCCTTCATATGTCTGAAGAGCTTCTTCCAAAACTTCTTTTGAATCTATATCTAGATGGTTAGTAGGCTCGTCCATAAGAAGAAAATTAGCATTTGACAACATTAATTTAAGTAGCGAAAGCCTACCACGTTCACCACCGCTTAATTCACTTACTTCCTTAAAAATATCATCTCCGATAAATAAAAACTTGCTAAGATAAGTTCTTATTTCATAATGATTTAAATCAGGATTTGTTTCCCAGATTAAGTCAACTACTGTACTATTTAGGTCTAAATTACTTTGCTCCTGATCAAAGTAACCAGTATTTACATTATGACCTAAAATAATTTCACCTTCACTAGGTTTTAATTTTCTTAGGATCATTTTAAATAAAGTAGTTTTACCTACACCATTTTTTCCTATTAGTCCAACTTTTTCTCCTTTATAGATATTAAAATTAATATCTTCAAATAGTTTAAAATCATTAAAGGATTTACTTATATTTTCTACAGTTAATACATCTTGACCGCTTTTAATATTAGGTTCAAAAGTGAGATTAACTTTTTTAGTATTTATTGGTTTATTGAAAGTTTTCATCTTATCTAACATTTTTTGTCTACTTTGGGCTTGTTTTATATATCTTCTATCACCATAATTGCTAAAACGTTCAATTATTTCCTCTTGACGCTTAATTTCTTTTTGCTGATTTTCATATTGTTTCTTTAAAAGTTCTAGTTCTTTTTTTCTTAATTTCATAAAATCTGTATAATTAGTGTTATATGTGTTAAGGTGAGTGTTTTCAAGATGAAAAATTTTAGAAACAGCACTATCTAAAAAGTACCTATCATGAGATATAATTAAAGCTGCCCCTTTATATTCAATTAAAAACTTCTCTAGCCAATTAATTGCCTCAATATCTAAATGGTTAGTAGGTTCATCTAAAAGTAATAAATCTGGTTTCTGTAAAAGTAGTATGGCTAATTGAAGTCTAGATTTTTGTCCACCACTTAAAACATTAACCTCTTTATATATTTCCTTATCAGAAAAACCTAAGCCTTTTAAGACTCCCTTTATTTCACTTTTAAATCCATATCCATTTAAATCAGTAAACTTTTCTAGAAGAGATGAATATTCAGTCATAACTGTTTCTAACTCATGACTTTCCCCTTTTTTACCCTCAATACTAATTTGTTTTTCTAGTTTTCTAAGCCTTTTTTCCATTTCAATTAAAGGGTTAAACACTTCTAAACATTCATCAAATACAGTTTTTTCACTATTAATTTGTGTATGCTGTTTTAAATATCCTATTTTTAAGCCTTTTCTAATATAAATTTCTCCAGTATCTTTAGGAACTTTACCATATAATATATTAAATAAAGTAGATTTGCCAGAACCATTAAGGCCAACAACTCCAACTTTTTCACCTTTTTTAATGGAAAAAGATATATTATCTAATATTTTATCTACTACAAAAGATTTAGAAATATTGTTACAAGATAAAACTATCATAATTATTCCCTCCAAATTTAAGCTTCTCTTCTATTTTATCAAAAAAGATAGCCTAATTAAAGAATCAGGCTATCTTTTTAAATCTAATTCCATAGCTAAATTGGAAAGGACCTCATCAACCAAATCTATATCACATAATCTATTTTCAGTAAAATGGGTACAATTTTCACAGCTTTCAGTTTCTATTTTTGAAGTATTAGAATTGTATTCATCACAATAAATAGCAACTTTTCTTAATTGTTCCTTACTAGCCAAAAGAAATTCCTCCTTTAATATTTTATCTATAGTATTACTCATTTAATCTTTAATATCCTCAATATCCTAGAAAAAAAAATGAAAATAGTATATAATGTAAGCAGTATATAAAGTAGTATATAATGTAAACAGTATATAATGTAATCAGCAATATAATGTAGATGATAAAAATTAAATGTAAGCGAGGGATTTTTAATTATGAAAGATAGTAAAGTTTCAATTACAGTTATTAGAAGGTTGCCAAAATATTATAGATATTTAGGTGAATTGATGAATAAAGGAATTACAAGAATTTCTTCTCAAGAGTTAAGTAAAATGACAGGATTTACTGCGTCTCAAATTAGACAAGATTTAAACAATTTTGGAGGATTTGGTCAACAAGGATATGGCTATAATGTAGATGATTTACACAGACAAGTAGGAAATATATTA
Source organism: Tissierellales bacterium (assembly GCA_035301805.1). Lineage (NCBI taxonomy): Bacteria > Bacillati > Bacillota > Tissierellia > Tissierellales > Tissierellales bacterium. The sequence continues at coordinate 6,002 of DATGTQ010000187.1, read as the reverse complement.
GGATTAAATAAAGAATATAATGCAGTCATATCTGGTGCTGGTAATTTAGGGCAGGCAGTAACAAATTACAAAGGGTTTCAGGATGCTGGATTTAAAATTCTTTCACTTTTTGATAAAAATCCAAGATTAATTGGTATGAAAATTAGAGATATTGAAATAAGAGATGTAGATGTTTTAGAAGATTTTATTAAAGAACACAATGTAGAAATTGGTGTAATAACTACGCCAAAAGAAAATGCTCAAGAAATTGCAGATATTTATTCAAGAAGCGGTATAAGGGGAATTTGGAATTTTGCACCTGCTGATCTTGAAGTGCCTGAGCATATTATAGTAGAAAATGTGCATTTAAATGAAAGTCTCTATACCTTATCTTATTTCTTAAATAATATTGAATCAGATGAAGAGTAATTTTTTATTTAATTCAACTTGTCGAAAGGATAACGAAGATTAGGGTAATATTTTATTTAGCCTAGTTATCCTTATTGGCAAGAATAGTGATTTTTTTAACGAATAAATAAGGGGGGAAGTTTTATGAATTTTACTTTGACTAAAGAACAATTAATGGTTAGGGATGTAGTAAGGGAATTTACAGAAAAGGAAGTAAAACCAATTGCTGCAGAAATTGACGAAGAAGGTAGATTTCCAAAAGAAACAGTAGAAAAGATGGCTAGATATCACATGCTAGGTATACCCTTTCCTACTGAATATGGAGGGGCAGGTGGAGATGAAGTAGCCTATGCAATAACTGTGGAAGAATTGTCTAAAGCCTGTGGAACTACTGGAGTTATTTGCTCTGCCCACACTTCTTTGGGATGTTGGCCAATATATAAATACGGTAGCGAAGAGCAAAAGCAAAAATATTTAATACCATTAGCAAAAGGTGAATATTTAGGTGCTTTTGGATTAACAGAGGCAAATGCTGGAACAGATGCAGCTGGACAACAGACAGTTGCAGTATTAGATGGGGATAATTATATATTAAATGGTTCAAAGCTATTTATAACAAATGGTGGTCAAGCAAACGCTTACATAATCTTTGCTATGACTGATAAATCAAAGGGAACTAGAGGTATTAGTGCATTTATAGTTGAAGATGATTTTCCGGGTTTTAGCATAGGAAAAATAGAAGATAAAATGGGAATTAGAGGCTCTGCTACAGCCGAATTAATATTTCAAGATTGTATAGTTCCAAAAGAAAACTTACTTGGGAAAGAAGGAGAAGGGTTTAAAATAGCAATGTCCACATTAGACGGGGGAAGAATAGGAATTGCTGCCCAGGCCTTAGGTATTGCAGAAGGAGCTCTAGAAGAGACAATAAAGTATATAAAAGAAAGGGAGCAATTTGGAAGACCATTAGCTAAGTTTCAAGGTCTACAATGGATGATGGCAGATATGGCTACAGAAATAGAAGCTGCTAAATTATTAGTTTATAAATCCGCTTATAATAAAGCCAATAACCTGCCTTATAATAAAGAGGCGGCAATGGCAAAACTATATGCTTCTAATACTGCAATGAGTGTAACTACAAAATGTGTACAGTTACATGGTGGTTATGGATTTACAAAAGATTATCCTGTTGAAAGAATGATGAGAGATGCTAAGATAACAGAAATATATGAAGGAACTTCTCAAGTACAACAAATGGTTATTGCAGCTAATTTATTAAGGTAAATAGGGGGGCCATGAGATGAATATTATAGTATGTATAAAACAAGTTCCTGATACAAATGAAGTTAAAACAGATCCTAAAACAGGGACTTTAATCCGTGAGGGAGTACCAAGTATAATAAATCCTGATGATAAAAATGCTTTAGAAGAAGCCTTAAAGATAAAAGATAGAAATCCAGATACAAAAGTAACAGTTTTAACTATGGGGCCACCACAAGCAGAAGTGGCTTTAAAAGAAACTATAGCTATGGGAGCCGATGAATCTATTCTTTTAAGTGATAGAGCTTTTGCAGGCTCTGATACATTGGCAACATCTACAGTATTAGCTACTGCTATTAAGAAAATTGAAAACTTTGATATTATATTCTGTGGAAGGCAAGCCATAGATGGAGACACAGCTCAAGTTGGACCTCAAATTGCAGAACATTTAGGAATACCTCAAATTACCTATGTAGAAAAATTAGAAATAGAAGATGGAAAGATTAGAGTTAGAAGAGCTTTAGAAGATGGCTATTTTGTAATAGAATCAAAAATGCCCGTATTATTAACCGCTATAAATGAATTAAATAAGCCAAGGTATCCATCTATAAAAGGGATATATGAAGCTTATGAAGAAGATAAGGTGAAGGTTTGGTCTGCTGAAGATATTGATGGGGATATAGAAAGTATAGGATTAGATGGCTCACCAACCCAAGTTAGTAAATCTTTTGCACCTTCTAGTAAGAAGGGAGAAGGAGAAATATTTAAAGGTGATACAAAAGCAGCAGTTGAAAATTTAATTATTCGACTTAGAGAAAGAAAAATTATATAAAAAGGGGGGGCTAACCTTGGCAATAAAAGTTATTAAAGAAGAATGTATCGGTTGTGGTCAATGTGTTGAAGTATGTCCTTTTGAAGCTATTGATATTATAGATGAAAAAGCAGTTATTAATGAAAATTGTACTATTTGTGGCTCTTGTATAGAAGTCTGCCCTACAGAGGCAATATATAAAGAGAAGGTAGAAAAAAAGAAAGTAAATATTGATGAATATAAAGGTATCTGGGTTTTTGCAGAGCAAAGGAATGGAGAACTGTTAAATGTAGCTATTGAACTATTAGGTGAAGGTAGAAAAATAGCAGAAGAACTAGATACAGAATTAACAGCAGTACTATTAGGTCATAATGTAGATGGTTTAGCTGAAAAATTAATTAATTATGGTGCAGATAATGTAATTTATGTTGAAAGTAATTTATTAGAACTATATACAACTGACGGTTATAGTAAAGTAATTTGTGAATTAATAGAGGATAGAAAACCAGAAATTTTTCTAATAGGTGCTACCAATATAGGTAGGGATCTAGGACCAAGAATATCAGCAACTATTGGCACTGGTTTAACTGCCGATTGTACTAAATTAGAAGTAGATATAAAAAATAAGAGATTACTTCAAACTAGACCAGCTTTTGGTGGAAATCTAATGGCAACTATTATTTGCCCTGATCATAGGCCACAAATGTCTACAGTAAGACCAGGAGTTATGGAAAGGGCGAAACTTGATGAAGGTAGAAAAGGAAATATTGAGAAAATACAGAGTAGTTTAAAAGATGAGGATATAAGAGCTAAAGTATTAGAATATGTTAAAAGTGAAAAAGCAGCTGTACCTTTAGAAGATGCTACCATAGTAGTTTCTGGTGGTAGAGGCCTTGGAACGCCAGAAGGCTTTGAATTAATAGAAAAGCTAGCTAAAAAATTAGGTGGAGTAGTTGGAGCAAGTAGGGCAACAGTAGATTCGGGTTGGATTGAGCAAGCACATCAAGTAGGTCAAACAGGAAAGACTGTAAGACCAGATGTTTATATAGCCTGTGGTATTTCTGGAGCAATACAACATCTAGCTGGAATGCAAGATGCGAAATGTATTATTGCTATAAATAAAGATCCAGATGCTCCAATATTCAAGATAGCTGATTATGGTATAGTAGGAGATATTTATGAAGTAATTCCGACGTTCTTAGAGAGTCTTGATAATGTAGATGAAATAACAAAGTTGTAAATGAGAAGAAAGTAGAGGAAAAATAGAAAGATTGCATGCAGAAATTTAATAAATAGCTTATTTATTATGAGAATTTTATAAGCTTAAAATATGTGTAAAAATTAAGACTTATTAAGATTGTTTATACTTGAACTTATATTATTACAATGTTAGAATAGAATTGTATTAGGAGATGAACTATTATATTTATTTTGCTAAATCAAGTTAGTGAAAACCTTTTCGGGAATAAAAAATAAGGGGAGGTCATTGTATAATGTCAAAAGAAAATTTAAATCCACTAATTAGTGCTCAAAAACAAGTAAAGGCGGCTTGTGATGCATTAAATTTAGACCCGGCTGTATATGAATTATTAAAAGAGCCTCAAAGAGCGATTGAAATATCTATTCCAGTAAAAATGGATGATGGAACAACGAAAATATTTAAAGGCTATAGGTCAGTACATAATAACGCTATTGGGCCTGGCAAAGGTGGAGTAAGATTTCATCCAGGAGTATACTTAGATGAAGTTAAAGCATTATCCGTTTGGATGACATTTAAATGTGGGGTAATGAATGTACCTTATGGTGGAGGCAAAGGTGGAATTGCTGTTGACCCTCTTAGTTTATCAGAAGGTGAATTAGAAAGACTTTCAAGAGGCTATGTTCAAGGACTTTATAAATACCTAGGAGAAAAAATAGATATACCAGCACCAGATGTAGGAAGTAATGGACAGGTAATGGCTTGGATGGTTGATGAATATTGTAAATTAACAGGTGAATCTTCCCTTGGGGTTATTACTGGAAAACCAGTTGAGTGGGGCGGATCTTTAGGAAGAAATGAAGCTACTGGATTTGGAGTATCTGTAATAGCTAGAGAAGCAGCGAGAGAACTTGGAATTGAGATGAAAGGTGCTAAAGTAGCTATCCAAGGATTCGGAAATGTAGGTAGCTATACAGTTAAAAATGTTCAAGGTCAAGGAGCTAAGATAATAGCTATAGGCGAATGGACGAAAGAAGAAGGGACTTATGCAATTTACAACGAAGATGGATTAGATTTTGATGATATGAAAGCTTATATGGACGAAAATGGTAATTTAGTAGGATATCCAAAGGCTGAAAAAATATCTCTTGAAGATTTCTGGAAACTAGAAGTAGATATTATGATACCAGCAGCATTAGAAAATGCAATAACTGCAGAAGTAGCAGAAAAAATTAATGCTAAACTAGTATGTGAAGCAGCTAATGGACCAATAACTCCAGATGGTGATGAAGTATTAAAAAGAAGAGGAATTCCAGTAACACCAGATATATTAACAAATGCAGGTGGAGTTACAGTGTCTTATTTTGAATGGGTACAAAACTTATATGGCTACTATTGGAGTGAAGAGGAAGTAGAAGAAAAACAAGAAGTTGAAATGGTTAAAGCCTTTAAGGATGTATGGGGATTAAAAGAAGAATATGATGTTACTGTAAGAGAAGCAGCTTATATGCTTTCTGTTAAAAAAATAGCAGATGTAATGAAATTAAGAGGTTGGTATTAATATAAATAATTAAGATAAAGAGTGAGAAAAAGGGAGGATCCTTTTTCTCACTCTTTTAAATTTTATACATTTAGGGTATCATAATAAGTGAGTCAGTGGGGACGGTCCTTGCTGACTCACAAAGTGAGTCGCTGAGGACCGTCCCCACTGACTCATGGAAAGGAGAATTAATATGAAATATAATATTATAGAGAAAGATAAAAATATAATAATAAAAGATATGAAGGATTTTGAACCCAAGCATATATTTGAGTGTGGTCAAGCTTTTAGATGGTATATAGAAGAAGATGAAAGTTATACGGCTATAAATCATGGTAAAGTAGTAAATGTGAAAAGAGATGGAGAAGATATAATCTTTTCTAATACTAATATGGAAGATTTCAAAAATATTTGGTACAATTATTTTGATTTAGGTAGGGATTATGGAGAAATAAAAAGGGAACTTTCTAAAGATCCAATTCTAAAAGAAGCAATAAGATTTGGCAGGGGAATAAGGATATTAAATCAAGAACCTTTTGAAACTATAATATCTTTTATAATATCTGCCAATAATCAAATCCCTAGAATAAAAAAATCTATAGAACTAATAAGCCAAAATTATGGGGAATCAATAGGCACATATAATGGCAAAGAGTATTTTGCCTTTCCTAATGCAGAAGTTTTGGCAACTGTAGATGAAGAAGAATTAAAAGGGAATAATAAAGTAGGTTATAGGGCTAAATATATAATTAATACTTCGAAAATGATTAAAAATAAAGATATAGATATAGAGAAATTGCAAAATA
>DATGTQ010000186.1 GCA_035301805.1 Tissierellales bacterium | reverse complement strand
TAATTTTGATCTTTCATACTCTCCAGTTATAAAGTCTCCTACTAGTATTTGTGCTGTTTTTTTAATTCCTTCTTTTTTAACTTTTTCCCCTATATCTTTTAAAGTTCCTATCATTATTTTTTCATCTTTCCAGCTTGCCTTATATACTACTGCTATTGGTACATTATCTCTCCCGTATCCTTTTTTAAGCTTGTCTACTACATTATCTATTTGTTGAACAGATAGAAATATTGCCATAGAGGCTCCATAGGATGCAAGTTTTTCTAAATCTTCTTTTTCTGGCACCTCTGTTCTACCTTCTATACGTGTAAGTATAACTGTTTGACTTACTTTAGGAAGGGTAAATTCACTTTTAATTGCAGAACAGGCGGCAGTAAAAGAGCTAACTCCCGGAACAACTTCATAAGGAATATTTTTTTCTTTTAAAATATCCATTTGTTCTCTTATGGCGCCATAAATAGTTGGGTCTCCCGTATGAAGTCTAACAACTTTTAATCCTTTATTATATCCTTCTCCCATTTTATCTATGACTTCTTCTAAAGTCATAAATGCACTATTATAAAATTTACAACTATTTTTACAAAAATCTAAATGTTCTTTAGAAACTAAGGAACCAGCATATATGACAATATCTGCTTCTTCTAGCAACCTTCTTCCTTTTATAGTTATTAAATCTACGTCTCCTGGACCTGCTCCTACAAAACTAATCATTTTCTTCTCTCCTTCCTATAATTAAGGAAATATAATCTTTATCTTTAATAACATCTTCTCTACTACTTAAAATCTCTTCTCCATCTAAGGTTGTTCTTTTAACATATGACCAGATAAAACCATTATCCTCCAATAAATCTAAAGTTTCTTTTTTATTATTGCTAGTCTTTAGTATAGCTATAGAATCACAATTATTTAACATTTCTTCATTCAATTCCCCATCACATAAAAGAAACCTATCTCCTTTCACAGTTAATGGATTTTTAATTAAGGCTGCACTAGCTAAAAAAGAAGGTATTCCTGGTACTATTTCTACTTCTACATTTTTTTCAACTAGCCTTTCCATTAAATAAATAAAAGTACTGTATATTAAAGGATCCCCAATAGTTAAGAAGGCTCCTGATTTTCCTTCTAATATTTCTTTTTTTATTATTTCCGCTGCTTCATCATAATGTTTCTCTTCTACTTTTCCCATAGGAAAGTCTAAAAGAACTATTTTTTTATCTTCTATAAAGTCTTTAACTGTATCTAATGCCATATTCTTTCCCCTATTATTGGGAGCAAATATTACTTCTGACTCTTTTATTGCATTTACAGCTTTAAGAGTTAAATGTTCTTTATGTCCTGGTCCTGTTCCTATTCCATATAATTTTTTCATTTTTTCACTCCTTTAACTATAAATACAGGATTATTTCCTTTTAGCATTCCTATTTTATTGATTTTGGACGTTTGTACAAGTCTTGTTTCTATATCTGTATAATTATATCTTTTCAAAAGTTCTAAAAATTCATTTAAATTATTAAGAGTAATAAAATTACCTACTACTACACCTTCTTCTTGCATATTATCATCTAAATAATTAAATATGTCCTCTAGTTTTCCCTTACTTCCACCAATGAAACATTTATCAATTCTTATTGAAGGCAAAGAGTTAGGAGCTATTCCTTTTATAATATTCATATCTACTCCAAATTTTTTAGCATTTTCTTTAATAAGCTTTACCCCTGCTTCCTCTTTTTCTACGGCCCACACCTCTCCTCCTTGGAGGGCTGCCTCTACGGATATACTTCCTGTTCCAGCTCCTATGTCTAAAAATACATCTTCTTTTTCTATATTCAAACTAGCAATAGTAAGAACCCGTATTTCAAATTTAGTCATAGGAATATTACCTCTTATAAAGTTTTCATCTTTAACCCATTTCATTTTCAACCACCACCACTGCTAATGAAGATATATCCACTATTTTTTCTCCAATACTTTTTTCTATTATTAATTCATCTTCATAAGATAAATCATATCCTGCATATATTTTCCCTTTTATTCCTAGCTCGCCCAGTCTTTCTGATATACTAGAAGGAGTATTGTGGTTATCTGTAAGGATTATGGATAATGGCTTGTCTTGAACTTTTGCTAAATCTGCTTCCCTTCCATGGAGGGACAAAAATACTGCCTTATGCCAACTTTTGTTTAATTTACTCATCATATATTGAAAAGAAGAAAGCCCTGGTAAAACTTTGTCTATCTTTATTTCTTTCTTTTTAAGATATTCTAATATACCATAGAAACAAGGATCTCCTGATGCTAGTATTAGTACTTCTTCATATTCTTCTATACAATCTAAAACTTCCTTTACTGTAGACACTTTTATATAATTCTTCCTAATATCTACTAAAGACTCTGATACTCTATTAAATGCAACTACATTAGGCGTATTCTTAATAGCATCTAATACATCTAGGGTCATATACTTAGGATCCCCTGGTCCTACTCCAGCAACTATTATCATAGGAAAACTCCTTTCTCCATAGAATATATTAATACCTTTACAGGAAAGTTTTCATCTTTTAAATACCTTTGAATTCGTTTTTCACAGCCTTTTTCCATATCCTTTACAACAGTTTCATAACCTTCTTCTATGCATAAATTTATTGCTTCTTCTGCTGTTAAACAGTTATTTACTTTATCTAAAAGCTTTAAAGGGGCCCCTCTAAAAGCTAAATAATATACGAAAGCCTCCATTCTTCCATCACATATTTTACTATGAGTATTAAATACTCCTAAAGATAGTTTTGAAAACTTTCCAATATGACCTATTAATGTTATGGATTTAAACCCTTTATTATGGATATATAATAAAGAATCACCTATAAAATTAGAAATTTTCACCTTTTCCCCTTTAAGATTCAACTTATCTGCTATTTTTTCCCCATAATTCCCAAGAACTAATATTATATGCTCTTTTCCATAGGTTTCAATAATATTATCTATTTCCATGTATATAGTTTTTTTAAGAGCATCCTCCGACATAGGATAAACTATGCCTTTAGTTCCAATTATTGATATTCCATCTTCTATTCCTATTCTCTTATTATAAGTTTTTTCAGCTATATCCTTTCCTAAAGGTGCATATACTATAACATCATATCCTCTAGTCGAAACTTTTTTTAATTCTTTTTCAATCATTTTTCTAGGTACTAAATTTATAGCTGCTTCTCCTATTTCTCCAAAGAGACCTTTTCTCTTTATTCTACCGATCCCTTTTCCTCCATCTATATTAATTACACCATCGTTTCGCTCACTAACCTTAGCACATATTTCCATACCATCTGTTACATCTGGATCATCTCCACCGTCTTTTATAACACAACAAGATACTGAATTTTCTTCTCTTTTTATATTAGTAATTTCTAATTTTAATTTAATTTCTGCTGGAGTATCTATTTCTACAAAATTTACCTTCTCTCTATTTTTTAATATTAAAGCAGCTGCTTTTGCTGCTGCAGTAGCACAACTTCCTGTTGTATAACCACATCTTAATTTCCTACCTTCTTTAATAATATACATATCTTCCATTTATCTACCAACCACCATATATAAAAGAGCATTCACTATTGAAGCTGCTACGTTACTTCCACCTTTTGTACCTACTGTAGTTATAGATGGTACATCTACAGTTCTTAATAGTTCCTTTGACTCTGCTGCCCCTACAAAACCTACTGGCACACCTATAATAAATTTAGGATTAACTTTTCCCTCCCCTATTAATTCACATAATCTAAAAAGAGCTGTTGGGGCATTGCCTATAACAAAGATATCTATACCCATAGATACGGCTAAATCTATGGCTACTGCTGATCTAGTAGTCTTTTTTTCTTTTGACATCTCCCAAGTTTTATCATCACTTACTAAACATTGAAGCTCTAAAGAGGCTTTTTTCAAAGCTTTCCTATTAATACCTGAAAAAGCCATTCTTGTATCTGTATATAATATTTTTCCTTCTTTTATTCCTTCTTTAGCCTTAGTTACAAAATCATTTTTAAATTCTATAATATTTTTATAATCAAAGTCTCCTGTTGTGTGTATCATTCTTTTTACTATTATTTTTTCTTCTTCAGTATAACTTATATCATTCATTACTTCATCTATTATTTCCATACTCTTATTTTCTATTTTATTAGGATTTTTAATATACAAAGTTTCCACTCCCTTTCTCTACTTTTATTAAAAGGTTGTTTAAAGCCTTTTTATTTCCTAGAAAGTGTATATGAGGATAGCCAACTAAAGTATTTTTGTAAGAATATCCACATTCCCAAGTTCTTTTACTTTTAGGTTTAGAAATATTAAATAGTTTTTTATCCTCAATATTAGTTATAGACCTATGGAATTCATGACCTGAAAGTATGTCCCCACTTTCACCGAGAAGGCATTCTTCTTTAATTTCTATATTTACATATCCAAATCGTTGAAGTCTATCTGTCATAATACTACTACCCTTAAATATTCCACACATTTTTGCACCCTCTATTTCCCCCATTAGATACATAAGGCCTCCTCCCTCACCGTAGGTAAAGCCACCCTTTTCTATATGTTTTTTTATGGAGTTTATCATACTTAAATTATTACTAAGTTCTTCTTTATATATTTCAGGATATCCCCCTCCTATATATAAAAGGTCACAGACCGGCAAAACATTATCTTCTAATGGCGAGAAATAAACTACATTACAAATTTCTTCTAATATTTGTAGATTTTCTGTATAGTAAAATGAAAAAGCTTTGTCCAAAGGAATAGCTACAGTAATATCTCTTTTTTTTCGGTATTTAAAAGAAGGTAATTTTATATCCTTCATAAGTTCTAATAAACTGTTAATACATATGTTTTCTTCTACTATAGAAGCTATCCTATCTAACTTTTCTTCTATATTTTCTATTTCTCCACTTTGAATAAGACCTAAATGTTGACTATCTAATTCTAGTTCTTCATTGTTCTCTACAAATCCTAGGACTTTTATATCTATGTATTTCTCAATTTTTTCTTTATACATAGGGTACAAATCTTTTCTTATACCATTTAATATTAATCCTTTTATTTTAGACTCTTTAAAATCTACCATTCCTTTTATCTTAGGTATAGTAGAAAACATTTCTCCTTTTGGTCTATAAACTAATATAGTATTTATATCTAACTTTCTTGCTATATCATAACTAGAGTTTTCAAAAGTATTGTATATGCCATCAAAATAACCCATAGCCCCTTCAACTATACTATATTTTCCTTCACCTAAAGCAATTCCATTTAAGACTCCTTCTTCCCCCATAAGGTGAAAGTCTAAATTTCCCCCTCTTCTTCCTGAAGCTATTTCTAAAAATTGTCTATCTATAAAATCTGGTCCTGTTTTATATCCACATATGTTTAATCCTTTATTTCTTAACGCCCTTAAAAGACCAATTGATACTAAAGTTTTACCACTGCCACTATTTCCCCCAGATATCATAATCATTTTCATATTATCTTTCCAACTCCTTAAAGGCCTTCAACAATTTTTCATTATTTTCCCTATTCTTTATTGCTATTCTAATATAACTACCGTCTAAGCCTTCAAAACTAGAACATTTTCTAATAAGAAATCCTCTTTCCAACATATGTTGAAACACAAATTCTTCATCCCATTTTAAGAGTTTAATTAAAATATAATTTGTATCTGTAGGAAAAACTTTAAATTCTTCTATTTCTAATAGACTATTTAATAAAAACTTTCTTTCACTATCTATATAATCCTTACTTTTTTTTATATAATCCTTACAATTAAATATATATCTTCCTGCACCATCTGCCATTGCATTTATACTCCAGGGTAGTTTTATTTCATTGTATTCTTCTACTATATCTAATGAAGTACATCCATAACCTAATCTTAATCCTGGTAATGCAAAGAATTTAGTTGCTGCTCTAATTATTGCCACACTTTCATAATCATATTTTTTAAATATTTCTATACTATCATAATCTTTAGGACAAAATTCAAAGAATGCTTCATCTAAAAATAAAAATCCTTGCCCTTCTCTAGCTACTTTATATATATCTAATAACTCTTTTTCTAAAAGTCTAAGACCTGTTGGATTATTAGGGTTGCCTATAAATATTAAATCGCCTTTTCGTATTGTTAATTTTAATTTTTCTATTGGTATTTTAAAATCTTTTGTAAGGTTTATTTTAACTACTTCTTTTCCATGAACTTCTCCTCTCATTTCATATTCGGAGAATGATGGTAAAAACACAATTATTCTATTAAATAATTGAGCAAAATTGTCTATTATTTCTACTGCACCATTACCTACAACTATATTTTTTCTGCTGCAACCTAGATACTTTGATATACTTTTCTTTAACTTTCTATATTCTATATCTGGATAGCTTACTATAGCGGAATAATATTCCTCTAACTCTTTCATAAGACTTTCAGGCATACCTAAAGGATTTATATTACTACTATAGTCTACTATTTGGCCTTTATAATATTTTTCATATGAAAAGACATCTCCACCATGTTCCACATTAACACCTACCTTTATTTGATGTTTTTTAAAATTAAGTAAATTAATATTAAAAGCATTTCCGTTCTATACATTATATCTATAGCCCTTTTAATATCTTCCTTTTCAATAGATCTTATTCTATCTCCTATAGTAGGTTTTTTAACTAGCTTTCCAAAATAATAATTATCTCCTCCTAGTTGAATATTTAATAATCCTGATATTGCTCCCTCTGGATAGGATGCATTTGGACTTTCATGATTCTTCCTATCTCTCCACATTATTTTAAAACCATTTTTTACATCATATTTAAATATAGAAGACAAACACATTAATATTCCTGTAATTCTTGCTGGAATATAATTAAATATATCGTCAACTATTGCTGGAAAATATCCTAAGTCTTTATATTTTTCATTTTTATAAGCTACCATAGAATCCATAGTATTAACCATTTTATATAAGAAACCCCCAGGCGCCCCTAGGACCATAATATATATAATAGGTGCTATAACTCCATCAGCTGTGTTTTCAGATATAGTTT
>DATGTQ010000185.1 GCA_035301805.1 Tissierellales bacterium | reverse complement strand
CTTTCCCTGTTATTTTTCCTTTATCGGCATTTACAATCACTAAGTCTTCCGGTCTAATGACTACATCTATCTTTTCCTTTTCTTTAAATCCTTTATCTATACAATCAAATACTTCTCCTTCTATTTCTACTACAAAATCTTCATGCATTATACCATCAACAATATTGCTTTCACCTATGAATTTTGCAACGAAAGCATTTTTAGGCTCGTTATAAATATCTACAGGTGTTCCTATTTGTTGTATTTCTCCTTTATCCATGACTACAACTGTATCCGACATAGTAAGGGCCTCTTCTTGATCATGAGTTACATATATAAATGTTATTCCTAAAGTTTTTTGCATACTTTTAAGTTCTATTTGCATATCTTTTCTAAGTTTTAAATCCAAAGCACCTAAAGGCTCATCTAATAATAATACCTTAGGTTCATTTACTAAAGCTCTAGCTATAGCAATTCTTTGTTGTTGCCCTCCACTTAAAGATTCAATAGTTCTATTTCCATAGCCTTCTAAATTAACTAACTTTAACATTCTAGCAACTCTTTTTTCTATATCTCTTTTCAACACCTTTTTAATTTTTAACCCAAAAGCTATATTTTCAAAGACATTTAAATGGGGAAAAAGAGCATACTTTTGGAATACTGTATTTATTTGTCTTTGATATGGTGGTATATTAGTAATATCTTTACCTTCAAATATTACTTTTCCGGTACTAGGCTCTTCAAATCCTCCAATAATTCTTAAGGTAGTCGTTTTTCCACAACCACTAGGACCTAAAAGGGTAATGAATTCATTTTTTCTTACGTATAGATTGAGATTTTTTAGTATTTTCACTTCATTATATTCTTTAGATATGTTCGTTAAATTAATAATACATTTTTCTTCCATTTGAATTCCCCCTATTTAATTAAAAATTTGGTGGCGAACTCACCCATAAAATCCTTGCAATTCCCTTACCTGGATTTATAATATAGTGGTTTACATTTGCCTTAAAATAAAAGCTTTCACCTTTCTTCACTTTATACCTTTTACTACCTAAACATAAAATTATACTACCTAAAATTACATAACCAAACTCCTCCCCTTCATGAGGGGTATCTTCTTTTGATCTACCATTAGAATCTATTTCTATAAAAATGGGCTCCATAATATTTTTTTGAGCATTAGGTACTATCCATTTCAAAGTATATTTATACTCTTCATTTTCTGTTTCAAAAAAATCTCCTTTTAAAAATACTACTTTTTCATTATCCTCATCATTGAAAAAATCTTTTAAATTAGTCCCTAAACCATCTAAAATATCTACTAATGTTGCAATAGATGGAGAAGTTAAATCCCTTTCTACTTGAGATATAAAACCTTTAGTCAATTCACATCTTTCAGCTAACTCTTCCTGAGTTAAAGAATTTTGTATCCTTAGTCTTTTAATTTTCTCACCAATATCCACTATTATCCTCCTAATGATTTGATTATATATTAAACTTAAGGTTTATAATTACTAAACAATTATAGAGCAAAATTATTATAATAAAAAATATAAGTAAAAGTCAACATTTTTTTATAAAAAAATGGATTACAATTTATTGCAATCCATTTTATAATACCTATTAATTTTAATCTTTAATATTTTTTTACTTTTAAAAATTATTACTTTTTTAATTACTTGTCACTTTTTCTTCTTTTTTCTCTAAAGTTTGGTTCCATAACTTTTCAGCTGTAGGTTCCCAATTCTTTGCTGCATCTATAGTCTTTGCTGTTAAATCCTCAACATCTTCTCTATCAACTGGTTGGGTAGAATAAGCACTTGATTCATTAACCATTTTCTTCAACTTTTCAGGATTATCCAGTAAAGGACATGGTCTTAAATGGTTGTCGTTAAATGGTTGTTCCCCTTTATATTGCATAAATAAAGGTGATTGTAATGCTTCCAATAAACTTACATCTTTAATATTAACATTTGAATAGTGAATAAATGCACATGGTTCTACATCTCCATTTGAGTTAATGTGTAAATATTTTCTTCCACCAGCTATACAACCATTTACATACTCACCATCATTCCAAAAATCTATTGTAAATATTGGCTTTTCTTTTCTCATTTCTCTTACCCTATGATACATATATTCCCTTTGTTCTGGAGTCGCAATTAAATCTGTTACAGCATCTTTCCCAATTGGAATATAGGTAAAATACCAACCAAACATACAACCATTTTCTATCATTAAATCTATATATTCTTCGGAACCAATTATATCTGTATTATACTTATGATAACATGTTGAAAATCCAAAAACTACCCCTTCTTTCTTAAGAAGGTCCATAGCTTCAATTACCTTTTCGTAAGTTCCATTTCCTCTTCTCATATCTGTTTCATCTTCAAAACCCTCTACACTTATAGCTAAACCAAAGTTGCCAAGTTCTCCTAACTTTTTAGCAAACTCTTCATCTACTAATGTTGCATTGGTAAAGGATAAGAAAGAACAATCATCGTGAGTTTCAGCCAACTTAATTAAATCGTCTTTCCTTACTAGTGGCTCTCCTCCTGAATATATATACATATAAATCCCAAGCTCTTTACCTTCTCTAATAATTCTATCTAATGTTTCATAACTTAAAGAGTCAGTTTTATCATATTCTGATGCCCAGCATCCTGTACATTTTAAATTACAAGCACTAGTTGGATCCATAAGTATTGCCCAAGGTACATTACAATCGTATTTCTTTGATACCTTATCTTGAATAGGTATTCCTACTATACCAGAGTTAACCATATAATTAATCATAAACTTTTTTCTAGTATTTGGCGACAACTCAGTAAAATATCTTTCCATTAGTACATGCCAATTATCATCAGGATCTGCAGCTATTTTTTTAAAATCCTCTAGCCAGCGCTTATGATTTTCTCTAGTTACAATTTTTTCTGCCCATTTTAAAAGCTTCGGCATATTTTTCATAGGTTCTTTTTCAATATATTTCATTCCTTCATTCAGCAATGCAGTACTAATAACTTTTTTAACACCTGCCATTAAAATCCCTCCTATATTAGGCTTTTAATCCATCAATTAAAAAATTAACAGAATTCATTCTTTCTCTTAGATCATTGTTACAGCAAGACGGCTGTATTAAAGAGGTTTGAATAAATGAAAACAATATATCTGCCATACTTTCACTATCAACTGTTTTTAACTCTTTTGCTTCTATTCCATCAGATATTAGGTTATTAATTATATCTATTATATCCTTATTATATTGATTTACTTTTTCCATTTTTTCATTACTTTCTCTTTTTAATATAACCCAGACTTCTACTAATAATACAAACATAAAATTATGTTCACATTCAGTGATTAATTCAAATATTAATTTTTTTAACTTTTCAGGAATAGTTAAGTTTTCATCCTCTACAATGGTCTCAACTTTTTCTTTTATTTGTTCAAAAGCTTCTGTGGCTGTGTAATAAAATATCTCTTCTTTATTTTTAAAATATTGATATAAAGTTGTTCTTCCCACACCACATTTTTCAGATATGTCGGCTAACCTTGTTTTTTCATATCCTTTTACTGCAAAGACTTTACTTGCATTTTCTAAAATTTCCTTTCTTCTTACTTCATAATCTACTATCTTTGGCAAATTATTTTCTCCCCCCTTCTGCCTAGAACTATAAGCTTATATATAATATTAACATAGCTGACACTGATGTCAATAAAAAATTGGCTTTTACTTCTAAATTTTTTATGTCTTTTAGCTTATGGAATAATTTTTATTACTTTCATAGTATCTAAAGCCTTTTCTACTAGACCTTCAACATCTAATTTTTCCTCAGACTTTTCAATATCTTTTAATCGGGGTTTAGTAACAGGATGCTTAGGTAAAAACAATGTACAGCAATCATCATAAGGTAATATTGAGGTTTCATAGGTTTCTATATCCCTAGCAATATCTATAATATCAACTTTATCAAATCCAATTAAAGGTCTTAATACAGGCAAAGTCACACTGGCATTAGTAACACCAATACCTTCTATAGTCTGACTAGCAACTTGCCCCAAACTTTCCCCTGTAATTAATCCATTTATATTATGTTTTAAAGCAATTTCTTCTGCAATTCTCATCATAAATCTTCTAGAAAGAATAGTCATTTCTTTTGAAGGGCATTTTTCATTTATTTCTTTTTGGACTTCTAATATGTTTACACTATAGATAGTTATTTCTCCTGTATACATTGATAGAATTTTAGCTAATGCTTTTACTTTTTCTTCAGATCGTTTTCCAGTAAAAGGATAGCTATGATAATGAACTGCATGTATTTTTATTCCCCTTTTAGCCATTAAGAAACCAGCAACTGGACTATCTATTCCCCCAGATAATAACAATAGTCCTTCTCCATTAGTTCCTACAGGTAATCCTCCATAACCTTTAATCTTTTCTGTATATATATAACAGTTTTCTTTAATATCAATATATAAATAAATATTTGGATTATGAACATCAACAGTTAAATTTTGAAATTTTCCTAATATTAGCCCCCCTATTTCACGAGAAACCTTTGGAGATTCTAAAGGAAAGCTTTTATCTACCCTATTAGTCTCTACCTTAAATGTATTTATATTCTTATTATCTAAAACTTTTCTAAGAGTACAAATAGAACCTTCCTTAATTTCCGACATATTTTTGCCTACTTTAATACAAGGACTAAGATATACTATACCGAATATTTTTTTTACTCTATTAATTATTTGATCATAATATTTTTCTTCCCCTTCTATATAAAACTTTCCTTGTTCTTTATAAATAGATGGAGCTCCTAAATCTTTTGTAGCACCTTTAATTTGACTTATTAATTTATCTTCAAAAAATTTTCTATTTAATCCTTTAAGGGCTAATTCTCCTACACTTACACTAATTACTTTTTCCATTTTCATCACCTTTTCACTATTTGCCTTATTTCATCTACAGATCTTTTTAATACTTCTACAGTATAGTCTAGTTCTTTATAAGTATTTTCATAGGAAAAACAAAATCTAATAGCTCCTTCTATTTCATTTTCATTAAGTCCTATAGCTTTTAGAACATGACTCTTGTCTTCAGCATTTGATGAACATGCAGAAGCTGTAGATACATATATACCTTTATCTTCTAAATAATGGAGAAGCACTTCACCTTTTGTATATAAAAAAGATACATTTAATATATAGGGAGAAGTACCTTCATCTAAAGAAGTATTAATTTTAATGTCCTCAATTTCCTTTAATATTTTCTCTGCAAAATAAGTCTTCAATTTATATACGTGTTTTCTTTCCTCTTCAAATTTTTCGCCCATTATTTCTACTGCTTTTGCCATTCCTACAATACCAGGCGTATTTTCCGTTCCGGACCTTAATCCTCTTTCTTGTTGACCTCCATAAACTAAAGGATTGATATTAATTTCTTTTTTAACGTATAATCCTCCAATACCTTTAGGCCCATAAATTTTATGGGCACTAAAAGCAAAGGTATCAACTTTCCATTTTCTTATATTTATTGGAATCTTACCAAAGGCTTGAACCCCGTCTAAATGAAGTAAAGCTTTAGAATTTTTTTCTTCCATTATCTTTCTAATTTCATTTACAGGCTCTATGGCACCTAATTCATTATTTACAACCATAATAGATACTAATATTGTATCTTTCCTTATCTCATTTTTTAATTGTTCTAAGTCTACATTACCTTTATCATCCACATCTAGAAAAGTAACTTCAAAACCATGATTTTCATAGTATTTAAAAATATTAAATATAGATGAATGTTCAACTTTTGTAGTAATAAGGTGGTTGCCCTTTCTCTTATACCTATTTACTAGTCCTTGAATTGCAATATTATTGCTTTCTGTACCACCTGAAGTGAAAAATATTTCATCTTTTCTTACGTTTAAAAAGTCCGCAATTATTTTCCTTGAATCCTCAATCCTTTTTTCAGTTTTTAATCCTAAACTATGCAATGACGACGGATTTCCATAACTTTCTTTTAACATATAATTTATTTCATCAATAACTTCATCTCTAGGTTTAGTTGTAGAGCAATTATCTAAATAAACTAACACTATACCACCTCATCAATATTAATACCCTAAATCTTCATTAATAATATATACAATTATCTGTGTATTATCAGGATTTTTATGAAGAATAACTTCCGCCTTACATATTCTATCTGGAGAATCACAATCATTGCATTTTCCCGTATGTACACATGGAGTATTTTTATTTAATCTTTTTGCATTTTTAGGCGCTGCAATATTTTTTATTCTATTAGATGCCTCTTTATAATCTTTACAAATCTTATTTTTTCCCGCAATAATATAAACTCTTTCATGGCCATAAATCATTGAAGCCACTCTATTACCTGTTCCATCCATGTTAACTAATTTACCATCTATTGTCAAAGCATTAGTACTTGTTAAGTATATATCTGTTTCTATAGCCTTTTTTAATACTTGTTTTCCTTCTTCAGCTGAAGCTTTCCAATGCCAATATACTTCATTTCCTTTTTCCTTCAACTTTTCATAAAGACCAAGATCAAGTATTGTCATAGAACCACCTATTGATATACTATCATCCTCTAGAATTTCGGTTATTATTTTTTCTATAGCTTCATCCTTAGTTTCAAAAAATTCTCCTTTAAACCCATTTTTCTTTAGATTTTCTAATGTATCTAAAACTCTTTTATCCATTGTAACACCCCTTTTTAATTTGTTTTTTATTTTTCTATACACTATTATTATATAAGATTTGACCTTTTTCTTAAAGTAAGTTTTGGTCTTTATGAAATTATTTTATCCTTTTTTGAAAAAAGAGTTGCAAAACTTGTCGTAATTTGCTATAATCTTTACGTGGTTATCCCCCTGGTAACCTCAAATAAGATCTCTATTCCCAATACCCCTTTTGAACGGTTTTTTATTACATCCTTAATGGATGAGAGACTCCTAACGGAGTCTCTATTTTTTGTGTATTTTTTTATTTATTGTGTTAAAATATGCTTATAAGTAATTTAGACCAGCTATTAAATGTCAAGATGTAATTTAATTTATTTTGCCCTAGTGATTTTAGAATTTCCGTCAGAACCCGTCAAGGGAAAAACACCCTTGACAGAACCTGCCATAAATTCTTATGTAAAAATGGGCAAAAC
>DATGTQ010000184.1 GCA_035301805.1 Tissierellales bacterium | reverse complement strand
TATCCCTAATATATTTAGACGAATTGATAATTTCTTGTATATCATTGTCTTTATCTTTAAATCTCTTTATTAAGCCTAGAATTTGTTCATACTCGTATAAATTAGCTTCTGCCCTCTTCAGTGTATCAAATACTCCTTGCCTTGTAATATTTAGATTCTCTCCAATTTCTGCAAGAGATAAATCATGATTATAAAATAATTCAATAACCTCAGACTGTTTATGGCTAAGTAGATTGCCATAATAATCATATAAAATTCCAATCTCAACTAATTTCTCAATCATTATATCACCAACCAAATAATGCTGTCAAGTTTTAAACTTGACAGCATTACCTTATTATAAAATTTTATAATTGTCAATATTAATAAAAAATAGCTTCTACAAAATCATCCGTATTAAAGTCTTGCAAATCTTCTATGCCCTCACCGATTCCTATTAGTTTAACAGGCAGTCCCAATTCGGCTTGGAGGGCTATGATCACACCGCCTTTGGCAGTTCCATCCAATTTAGTAAGTGCTACACCTGTAATATTAGCAACCTCCTTAAAGGTCTTGGCCTGATTAAGAGCATTTTGGCCTGTAGTTGCATCTAGTACTAATAATACTTCTTTTCTTGCATCTGGATACTCCCTTTCCACAACACGAAATATTTTGTTTAATTCATTCATTAAATTAGCTTTATTGTGAAGTCTCCCTGCTGTATCACATATTAATACATCTACATCCCTAGCTCTAGCTGCATGTATTCCATCATATACAACCGCTGCTGGATCTGCACCCTCGCTATGAGAAATAAATTCAGCACCTGATCTATTACTCCATTCCTCTAATTGTTCTATGGCTGCTGCCCTAAAAGTATCTCCAGCTGCAATTAGGATCTTTTTCCCCTGCTCCCTAAAATTATAGGCTAATTTTCCTATAGTAGTAGTTTTTCCTACACCATTTACTCCGACTACTAGCATTACTGCAGGACTTGGTTCTATATTTAAAGAATTATCTTTTACAGAGTCATTCATAAAAGTTTTTATTTCTTCCTTAAGTACACCTTTGACTTCATTAGGTTCAATTATCTTTTCATCCTTCACTCTTTCTCTTACCCTATCGATTAACTCCATAGTAGTATTTACTCCTACATCAGCCGTAACCAAAATTTCTTCTAAATCTTCAAAAAGCTCCTCATCAATCGTTTTATACATAGATAGGATACTATCAATTTTATCTGACATTTCCTTACGAGTTTTAGATAGACTGTTTTTTAGTTTATCGAAAAAACCAATTTTTTCTTCATTGGTTTTTGATGATTCTTCTACAGAACAATCCTTATTATCTTCTTTTCTTTCTTTACCTTTAAGCCATTTGAACATTCTATGCCTCCTAACTAGCTATATTTTCAATAAAATCTTTTAATTCTACGGAAATCAATTTACTTACTCCTTCTTCAGCCATGGTTACTCCATATAATATATTAGCAATTTCCATAGTTGTTTTTCTATGGGTTATTAATATAAATTGTGTTTCTTCTTGGAAGCTTTTTAAAAACTCTGTATAGCGACCTATATTAGCTTCATCTAAGGCAGCATCAATCTCATCTAATATACAAAATGGAGATGGTCTTGTTTTAAATATTGCAAATAACAGGGCAACTGCTGTCAAAGATTTTTCTCCTCCAGATAATAAACTTAAACTTTGTAGTCTTTTACCAGGAGGCTGTGCTTGTATTTCTATACCTGATTCTAATATATTGTCCATATCACTCAGTTGTAAAGAAGCTCTACCTCCATTGAATAAGCTAATAAAAATTTCTGAGAAGTTTCTGTTAATTTCACTGAAAGATTTTTTAAATATCTTTTCCATTTTTTCTTCCATATCTTCAATAATTAAATTTAAATCTTTCTTACTACTTGATAAGTCATCATGCTGATTATTTAAAAACTCTAATCTTTCTTTAACACTTTTATGTTCTTCTATTGAAGCTAAGTTTACATTCCCTATATTTTTTATTGAAGTTTTTAATTTTGCTACTCTATTCCTAGCTTTTGTAATATTAGAAATTTCCCTTTCATATTTTCTAGCTTCTTGAAAATTCAATTCATAATTATCTAATAGTTTAGACTCTTCAATTTCTAATTTTAATTTTACTTTTGATAGCTTTAAACTGTTATTATTATTTTGTTTCTCTAAAATACTTATTGTCTTATCAATATCCCTGATATCTTTCTCCTTGTTATAATAATCTTTCATTAAATACTCTTTCTTATCTATATACTCTTCCATTTTAGCTGATATATGTGTTTCATTATTTTCTGTTTCTTTTATAAGCCTAGATAGTTTATCTTTGTTTTCTATTATTGTACTTATTTCCTTTTCCAGTTCCTTAATTTTATTACTATTTTCTTTATATGATAAATCATTGTCTATATTTTCCTGGGTCTTTCTATCTATTTCTTTTTGTAGATTTCTTATATTATTTTCACTAGTATTGATTTCAATTCGTAAATCGGCTATGACTCCTGAAAGTTTCTCATATAATGGATTATTATTCTCAAGACTATATTTTAAAATATTTGTATCCTTTTTTACAATCTCTGACTTGTTTTCTAATTCTTTTAAAATATTCTTCTTATTATTCTTTTCCCATCTTAAATTATCCATTTCCTTTTTTAGTTCTTTTATTTCAGATGTAGATTTAATCAAGTTCTCTTCTAGGGTGCTTTTATCATCT
This sequence comes from Tissierellales bacterium, assembly GCA_035301805.1. Classification (NCBI taxonomy): domain Bacteria; kingdom Bacillati; phylum Bacillota; class Tissierellia; order Tissierellales; species Tissierellales bacterium. The sequence goes on along the minus strand of DATGTQ010000184.1, from coordinate 1,282 downwards.
AATAAATTGTCATATCTATTAGATGTATCTAATGCTTCTGATTCAAGAGTTTTAATTTCCAAATCTATTTGTTTATTTTTATCCATGATATTTTCTAATTTTTTAGTAATTCCTCTCTTCTCTCTTTTTTTATCTTTAATTATTAATTGTAATTTATCTATATTTTCACTAAGATTTGTTATCTTGTTTTTTCTACTTATAAGACTAATTGTATTTTTACCATAGCTTCCACCTGTTAAGGATCCACCAGGATTTAGTAGATCTCCATCCAAGGTAACAATTTTATATCTATGACCAAATCGATTAGCCAATCTCAATCCATTATTTAAATTATCTATAATAATAATCCGACCTAGTAAATATTTAAATATATTATTGTATTCTTCCTTATATTGAATTACATTATGTCCTAATCCCAATACTCCATATTTTTTTAATTGTTCTATATTAATATTTAAAACATTTCCCCTAATAGTGTTTAAGGGTAGGAAGGTTGCTCTTCCTAGATTATGATTTCTTAAATATTCTACTAAATTCTTAGCACTTGCTTCACTTTCCATAATTATATTTTGAACACTGCTACCAAGACTTATATCTATGGCTTTCTCATAAGTCTTGTCCACTTTTAATAATTCTGCCACTGGTCCGATAAACCCTTCATTAGAAATCCTTTTATTTTTAACTGCTTTGAGAATATTTTTAGTACCTTGATAGTATCCTTCATAAGCTGTTTCCATATTTTTATATAGATTCAAACTAGAAAGAAATCCTTGCAATTTTATTTCATTTTTATTTATAGTCTCTAATATTATTTTTTCATCTTTCTTAAAATTTTCTTCAATCTGTTTGTTTTTAATTGATTCTTCTTTTAATAGTTCTAGCTCTGCTTCTATTTCTTCTTTTTCTTCTAGGAGTGTTTCCATTTTTCTTATATTTGTATCTTCTTTCACTTTTATATTATCAATTTCTTCTTGTAATTGGGATAAATTCAATTCAATCTTCTGATATAGTAGGTTTACACTATTAATTTCGCTCTCCTTATCAGAAATTTGTCTATATAAGGATATATCTTCATCTTTTTTGTTTTCTATTTGAGATTTTAGATTTTCAAGTTTATTATATATAATCTGAAGTTCTTCCTTCTTTTGATGAAGTTTTTTATAAATATTTTCATGATCTAAACTAACTGTTTCTTTATTTGCTTTTAAATTTAATATCTTTTCATCAGTTTCTTTTATAGAATTATATAATCTACTTTTTTCATTTGTGATTCTTTCTAAAT
>DATGTQ010000183.1 GCA_035301805.1 Tissierellales bacterium | reverse complement strand
GCCAATAGGGGGCCATGCGGTATTCTTAGATGCTAAAACATTTTTACCTCATATTCCACAAAGTGAATATCCTGCTCAAGTTTTAGCAGCTGAAATTTTTATTGAATCAGGTGTTAGAACTATGGAGAGAGGAAATGTTTCAGCAGGTAGGGATGTAGAGGGTAATGAATACTTCCCAGAATTAGAGTTAGTTAGATTAACATTGCCAAGGAGAGTATATAGTTATGCTCATTTAGACTTTGTAGCTGAAGCTATAATCAACACATATAAGAGAAGGGATGAAATAAAAGGTCTTAAATTTACCTATGAACCGCCAGTACTGAGATTTTTCACTGGTAGGTTTCAACATGTGGAGTAGTCAAAGGTAAAGAGGCTAAGTAGAATAATTTAAGCTGGCTCCTAAAATTTAGGGGCCAGCTGTTTTGTATATGAATATTTTGATTTATGAAGAATAACTAGATTGTATATGAGGGAAAAATATATTTGACTTTTTATGTAAGGATTGTCAAACCTCCAATTACATAGACAACTGTATGTTAATTTAGTAAAATAAGAATTAATGAAATGAGCCTGGATACTAGTGACTTAAATTGTGAGTTAAGCATTTACACTATTAAGGGAAATATTTTTTAAAATCACTTATAGTTAACTTTATAGCAGATATATCGATATTATATATCTAAATATACTGCTATATTTATAACTATTAGAAAATGGGGGTATAGGTTATGAAGTGGGCGATTATAGGAACATGGGAAATGGCAGAAGAAGGTGTAACCGAAGGGGCAAATCTATTAAAAAATAATGGAAAATCTAGTGTGGTAATAGAGAAAGCTATTAAAATTGTTGAAGATAATCCAGACTATACTTCAGTTGGATATGGTGGACTACCAAATGAACAAGGTGTAGTAGAATTAGATGCGGCTTATATGGATGGGGCAACCCTAAATGTAGGAGCAGTAGCTGGAATAAGAGATTTTAAAAATCCAATAAGTGTAGCTAAAGAATTAAGTAAAGAAAGATTTAATTGTTTTTTAGTAGGGGCGGGGGCAGATGAATATGCACAAAAAAATGGATTTGAAAGAGTGAATATGTTAACCGAAAAAGGAAAAGAAGAATATGAGAAAAGAGTAAAAGAAATTGCAGAAACCGGATTAAGTCCTTACGATGGACATGATACAGTAGGCATGGTAGTTTTAGATATGGATAATAATATGAATGCAGCAACATCAACAAGTGGATTATTTATGAAAAGAAAGGGAAGAGTTGGTGATTCACCAGTTCCAGGCTCAGGATTTTATGTAGATAATGAAGTGGGAGGAGCAACAGCAACAGGCCTAGGAGAAGACTTAATGAAAGGTTGCATATCCTATGAAATAGTTAGACTAATGAAAGAAGGATACCATCCTCAAGAAGCTGCAGAGAAAGCTGTATTAGGTTTACATAATGAGTTAACGAAAAGGAGAGGAAAATCTGGAGATTTGTCGGTAGTATGTTTAAATAATAAAGGTGAATTTGGTGCAGCTACTAACATGGATGGATTTTCCTTTGTAGTAGCTACTGATAGTCAAGAGCCTACAGTTTATACATGTAAAAATGTAAATGAAAAGACAATTTATGAAAAGAAATAATGATAATTAGTGAAAAAAGGGAAACGTACCCTTTTTCTCACTTTAAAATTGGAGATGAAAATGATAAAAAAGTAAAGATATTATTGTTATCTATATTATGTATTATGATTTTTAATAGTAATTGTACAGTTTATGCACAAAATAACACTGTCCTTCCATCTGGACTTTGGATAGGATATACTAACAACAATTGACTCCTATGTTAACAATCATGAAGATACAACAGTTGGTGTATCTATTTCTATTTTTAATGGTCAAGATACTTTATTTCGTGGTGATTATGGTTATGGAGATATTGAAAAACAAATTCCTAAATTTATAATATTGCTTTGCCTTTTATATTAAAGAAATGAGAAGTTACAAAGAAAATAAGGGTAAAGTATATCATAACTGGAATAGTTGGATGTATCATTAGTTTAAATATTTATTACAGAAAAAGATAATATAGAATGTCAGATCATACGCTATTTATTGAATATGAAGTAAAGTTTAAAAATATTCCTGGTAAATTATTTACCAAGAAGGAAAAAGAAATAGGAAAAGAAAGAATTAAATTTATGGAGAAATACTTCAAAAGATTAAAATTAGAGATAAACGGTTAAAGGTTAAAAGTAAGAAAAAAGGACTGGCCTTTTTTCCATTTAAAAAGAGGAGAGATTTAGAATGAATGAAGTTATAGAATTATTAAACAAAGTTATATTAAATGAAGAGATTATATTTGGAACTCTCAGTAATCTTAGGAAGAAAGATAAGGATAGTTTTAATAAAGTAGATATAAAGCCAGTTTTAATAAAAGATGAAATAAAGATTCAACTTACCTACAATTATAAAACTAGGGTTATACATGATAACCTTGAACCTAACAAATCTATTGAAAAGATAGAGGAACTTTTAACTGAAAGTTTTAGACAAGGTATGTTCTTTACAGGAGAAGCAGACTATCAAATATTAATATCTAAAAAGGGAAAGGCTAGGATATTAAAGAAAAAACCTACAAAAACAGAAATGAATCTATCACATAATAGAAAAAAAGAATATATAATTGAAGATGGAAAACCTTGCGATTTTCTTATAAGGCTAGGGGTAATGAATAAAAAAGGAAAGGTTATTTCAAAAAGATACGATAAATTTAGGCAGATAAATAGATTTTTAGAAATGGTAGCAGATGTAATGCCAAGTATAAAAAAAGATAAAACTATTAATATTATAGATTTTGGATGTGGAAAAAGCTATTTGACTTTTGCACTTTATTATTATTTAGTAAGTATTCTAAACTTAGATGTAAATATTATAGGACTTGATTTAAAAGAGGATGTAATTAGATTTTGTAATGAAGTGGCTTTAGACTTAAATTATGAGAAACTTAAATTTGTACACGGAGATATTAAAGATTTTGAGGGTTCCAAAGATGTAGATATGGTAGTTACATTACATGCTTGTGATACTGCCACTGATGCAGCATTAGTTAAAGCTGTAAACTGGGATGCTAAAGTTATACTTTCAGTTCCATGCTGCCAACACGAATTTTATGACAAGATTGAAAATCCAGTATTAGAACCAATGTTGAAACATGGCATAATAAAGGAAAAGTTATCATCATTAGTAACAGATAGTTTAAGGGCCAATGTACTAGAGATTTTAGACTATGAAGTGCAGTTACTTGAATTTATAGATATGGAGCATACTCCTAAAAATATATTAATAAGGGCCATAAAAATTAAAGAAAAGGATAACAAAGAGGCTATAGATTCTTATATTAGATTTAAGAAATTTTGGCAGTTGAAAGATTTATATATTGAAAAAGAGCTTAAGCATATCTTAGATGAAAAAATTATAGATGCGGAAATGTAGAAAAATTAATATAAGGGTGTATATTATGGATATATTTGAGATATTTTATAGTAACAGAAATGAAGAACAATCGAAATCAATGGCAAAATACATAAGATATTTATTCACCTTTCTTGGTTTGAAGAAGCCAGAAAGGGCGGCGTTGTCAAAGGAAGTTTTAAAGGCAATTATACATAATTCGGAGACTACAGAATTTTTTATCAATAAAGCTATTGGCTGGACTTTAAGAGAATATTCTAAAACTGATAGGAAATGGGTAGAAAATTTCATTGAGCAAAATTCATTAGATCCTTTAAGTGTTAAAGAAGGAAGTAGATATTTATGATGAAGATGGAAAGATTGAAGCACTATGATTTTATTTAGTGAAATGATAGAATGAAATATAAATAAACTTAAGGGAGATTGTAATAATGAAATATATTGTTAGAGAAAAAATATTTACTATTGGAAATAAATTTCAAATAAAAGATGAACAAGGAATACCAAGGTTTGAAGTCGTCGGAAAAGTATTGACCATAGGAAAGAAATTAAATATTTATGATATGTTAGGGAGCAATGTATCTCATATTGAACAAAAGATATTAAGATTTTTACCAGAATATAATATATACCTAAATAACAAGTTAGGAGCAACAATAAAGCAGAAACTTACTTTATTTAAGTCCAAGTTTTCTATCAGTAGTGATTTTGGAAAATTCGATGTAGATGGGGATATTTTTGATTATAATTTTTCTATATATAAAAATGGTAGAAAAGTAGCAAGAGTAAATAAAAAATTAATATCTTTTTCAGATACTTATACGGTGGATATAGATGACAATGAAAACCAAGCTTTTATATTATCAATAGTTATTGTTCTAGATCAAGTTTTACATGATTATAAACATAAATCTAATGTACAAGATTAGGTAGAACAGGGAACGGAGGATTTTAGTGGAAAAGGATGAAATAAGGAAGTTAAGATCTGAAGGCTTTACGCCATTAAAAACTAAAGGATATTTTAGGATACGTATTATTAGTAAAGCTGGTAAGATGACTGCAGAAGATATGAAATATATTTGTTATATATCAGAAAAATATGGAAAAGGTTATATGAGTTTTACAACTAGGTTATGTGTGGAAATACCTTGGATTAAGTATGAAGATATAGATAGTATAAAAGCAGATATAAACAAATTTAATCTTTTATTATTAAAATCAGGACAAAACCTTAGACCTGTTGTTACTTGTAAGGGAGCTATATGTGGTAATGGAATAATAGATGCTGAAGATATAGGAAATAAAATTTTTGATAAATATAAAGATTATAAATTACCTGGGAGATTTAAAATTGGCATTGTAGGTTGTCCAAATAATTGTTTACAAGTCCAGTCAGAAGATTTTGGAATAGTAGGCCAGAGAGTTCCAAAAGTTATAGAGGGAAAATGTAGGAACTGTGGTCTATGTATTAAGAACTGTAGAAAAAATGCCATTTCTATTGAGAATAGCAAACCAATTATAGATAATCTAAAATGTATAAATTGTGGTAAATGTATAGAAGGATGTAAATTTGGTGGGATAGTTGAAAAAGATATAGGAGTATCAATATATTTAGGTGGCAAACTTATAGAATTACAAAATAGAGAAGGAGTGGCTAGTAGTATATTTTCTTTAGAAGAGATGGAATTATTTTTAAAGCATACTATGGATTTCTATAATAAATATGGAAAAACAAAAGAAAAATTTAAGGTTATGTTAAGTAGATTAGGTACAGAGAGATGTATTGAAAGTATTGTAAAGATGACCAGGAGAAATATTAGTAAATCATATTTTTTCTAATATCTTATTATATGAAAAGGTGAGAAATAGAATAAAACTAACTATAATTATTGGAAAAAGAATGATTGGCTTGATGTCAAAAAGCCTTGGTGATGTAGATATTTGTGTAAAATATTTGGAATAAAGATAAGGATAAAAATGATTAAAAAACTTAATATGGAAGATATATATGCTGTGAAAAATAAAATTAACAGTAGGAGTGAAAATATGCTTCAAGATAATAGTGATTTAAAGATATTTGCTGGAAGTAGTGGAAAACATTTTGCTGAAAGAATGTGCGAATATTTAGGAGTAGAACTAGGTGTATCACAGGTTATTACATTTTCGGAAGGTAATACTTTTGTAAAAGTTGAGGAAACAGTAAGAGATAAAGACGTATATCTAGTACAATCCATAGGGTTAAAACCTAATGATGAGTTTGTAGAAATATTATTTTGGATGGATACATTTAAAAGAGCAAGTGCTAAGTCAATTACTGCAATAATTCCATACTTTGGATATGCTAAAGGAGATAAAAAAGATGAACCACGTGTATCTATTCGTGGAAGGGTTTGTGCAGATTGTTTAGAACTAGCTGGTGCAGATAGAATAGTAACAATGGATTTACACAGCCATCAGGTCCAAGGATTTTTTACAAGACCTGTTGATCATTTGTTTGCTTTACCTGTTTTATGTGAATATATAAAGAGTTTACATATTGAAAATTTAATAGTTGTTTCTCCAGATGCAGGGTTTGCAAAGGAAGCTAGAAAGTTTGCCTCATACCTTGATTTATCAGTAGCAATTGGAGACAAGATTAGGAGAGGCCATGATGAGAAAGCAGAAATACTTGAAATAATAGGCGATGTAGAGGGCAAGAATGTACTTATTGTAGATGATTTTAGTATTTCAGGTGGTACTCTCATAAATATTGCAGAAGCATTAAAAGAAAAGGGAGCAAATAAAGTAATAGCATGCCTATCCCATATTTTATTAGACAATGAAGGAATAAAAAAAGTAGAGAATAGTCCTATTGAATTAATTATTAGTACTGATTCTGTGAATAATGAAAATATTTTACATAGTAGTAAAATAAAATTAATATCTGTAGCTCCTTTATTTGCCGAAGCTATTCAAAGGATACATAATCGGACATCAGTCAGCCCACTTTTCAATGAAATACCAGAAAAGGTAATCAAAAATTCTATTAAAGAGTAGTGAAGTATATTACAAAATTTAAATTTTAGTGACATTTAAGTTAGGACCTTTATTAGGGCCTTTTGAAATTATAGATATTAAGGAGTAGGAAAGTTAATGAATATGATTGCAAAGTTAGATAGAAAGGCAAATCCAAAACTCTATATTTGTATATGTGGAGAGCATGGGAAATATCAAATTCTATAATATGTTGCGATAAAGTTGGTCTTGATTATGTATCTTGTTGGCATATTTAGTACTTATAGTATGACTCGCTGCAGCCCAAGTAGCTATTAAAAATGTATAATTAATAATTGCATGATAAAAAGTATCTATTCTTAGTTGGGAAGGTACTTTCTATTATATTAAAAGAATGATGTTTTATAGATGTTTTATATAAAGTAAAATTTAAAGCCCTAGCCATTATATACTAGGGCTTTAAATAACACTAAATTTTAGCTCTTTTATAAGAATAAGGCCATTCTATATCTTCATTTAATTTATTAGCAGCTTCTAATGGCCAGTAAGGGTTTCTAAGTAATTCTCGTCCTAAGAATATAAAATCAGCTCTATTATTTTTAAGTATTTCTTCAGCCATTTCTGCTTCTGTAATTAGTCCACCTGCAATAACAGGTAAATCAGTTCCTTTTTTAATTATTTCTGCAAAAGGAACTTGATATCCTGAATATGTATCTATATCTGCAGGAACTACTGCTCCAGAACTGACGTTTATTATATCTATTCCATCATCTTTGACTAAATTTATAATATCTACTAAATCTTTTGGATGGTTTCCATCTTCTACATATTCTTCACCAGAAACCCTTAGTATTATTGGTTTATCTTCAGGCCAAACTGTTTTTATTTCCCTTATTATTTCCCTTAAAAATCTAGTTCTATCCTCTAGATTTCCACCATATTCATCTTTTCTATTATTAGTTAGTGGTGATAAAAATTCATTTATTAAATAGCCGTGGGCTCCATGAATCTCTATAGTATCAAATCCAGCTTTATTGGCTCTTCTAGCCCCTTCTTTAAAAGAGTTTATTACAGTTTCTATATCATCTTTAGTCATTTCTGTTGGCGTAGGATAGCTATCGTCAAAAGCAATAGGTGATGGGGCAATAATTTTCTCGGACTTTACTTCACATTTCCTTCCGGCATGAGCTAATTGAATTCCAACTTTCGCACCTAGTTCTTTTGAACTTTTAACTATTTTAGATAGTCCTTCAATATGAGAATCATCCCAAATTCCTAAATCTCCATCTTTTATTCTTCCTCTACTTTCTACTGCTGTAGCTTCTAAAATAATAAGACCAGTACCACCTATGGCTCTGGAAGCATAATGAATTTCATGCCAGTTCTTAGCATAACCCTCATCATCGGTAGCAACCATGCACATTGGAGCCATTACTATACGATTTTTTAACTCTAAATTTTTAACCTTAATATTTGAAAAAAGTTTGCTCATTAATAATCCCTCCATTATAAATATCTTATACCCAATTGTTATAGTACTTATTACAAGCCAGATCATAATATAGTAATAGAGAATAAACTATTATTTTAAAAATTACTTGTTTTAGAGAAAGGAAAAATTCTAAATATTATTTTACCTATTATTTTTTCTGTGGGTATACTTCCGAAATGTCCGCTGTTAAAGCTTATTCCATAACTCCTATTATCTCCAATTACGAATATTTCGTTTTCAGACATTACATAATTGTTTCCATAAATAATTGATTGAGTAAATAAGTGTTTTTGAATGTAGGGCTCAAATACATATTCATCATTAATATATATTTAACTATCTATAATGTATATCTTATCTTCTGGCAATCTTATAATTCGTTTAATAAAGAGTTTTCTATCATTTTCTAAAGGTGAGGAAAAAGTAACTATATCTCCCCTATCATATTCTTCAATATCTAAAACAGTCCCATATTTTTTAATATTAACCTATCTTCTTCCTCTAAGGTTGGGTTCATTGAATCGCCTTTAACATATGTAATATCAAAAATAAGAAATCTTATAAAGAAAGAAATTATTATTGCTATGGCAAAGGATTTAAGCCAGTCTATTTTATTGTTTTTTTCTTTTTTATTATTTCTCGAAAAATTATTATTTATATTGTACCTTACTTTCCATTTACTTTTAATGGCAGATTAAATGGTAACCACTGTCAATATATTCATGAAGGTTTTAAATTTTAAAATACAATCCTGTAACTTTATAAATGATATAAGAGACTTACTTATTATGAAACTGTAAATATGATTGTTTAGAATTGAAATTTTTATAAAGCTAGAGATATTAATACTTTTAGCAACTAATATATAGATATAATCTGGATACAATAATAGGGAGAATATATACTAGCTAATATAAAATTGGATGGGAGGATGGTTATGGTGATTGTTAAAGTTATAGAACTTCTTTCGGAATCAGCAAATGGTTGGGAAGCTGCAGCGCAAGAAGCAGTTTCAGAAGCTTCAAAGACAATAGACAATATTCAAAGCGTATATGTAAGTGATATGCAAGCTGTTGTTGAAAATGATAAGATAGTTAATTATAGGCTAAATGTTAAGATCTCCTTTATTATTGAGTAATGACTATATGTCTTCCTTAATTTACTTATATAATGGACATGTAAAACGACTACAATAACAGGATTGTTTTACAAGAAAGAATTAGTAATAGTAAAGAGGTCTAGGAGCTATTGTTCTTGGCCCTCTTTTTTAGTATGCCAAGTTTTATATAAACAATCATACTAGGTATATCATAAAGTAAAATCAAATATTTTTAATTTTCATATTGCCCTATATTCACAAAGGTACTAATAGAAATGCCAAATAATATTATAACAATGCTATAATATGCAGAAAGAGGTGAAAGATGATGAGAATAGAATCTTTAAAGGATATATCTTATTATAGGGATTGGAAAATAATAAAAAGGATTAATAAAGGCTGGTCAGAGGATGAAAAGTTTTTCATAGTAGATAAATTAGGTAATAAATTGCTTCTTAGATTATCAGATATTAGTTTTTATGAAAGGAAAAAATCTGAATTTGAAAATTTAAAACTAGTAATTGAACAAGAAATTAATATGTCAATGCCAATAGATTTTGGTATATGTGATAATGGAAATAAAGTGTATTTGTTATTTACATGGTTGGAAGGAGAAGATGCATTAGATATATGGCCTACATTAAATAAGCATAGACAGTATGAATTAGGAGTACAAGCAGGTAAAATATTATGTAAAATACATAGAATAAAACCATCGGAAACTATTGGATATTGGGCAGAGATTTATAAAAATAGAATTGATACAGTAATTGAAGCTTATAAACAATGTGGTCATAAAATTCAAAATGAACAGGAAATCATAAAATTTATTTATAATAATGAAAAATATTTAAAGGGTCGCCCAATTACTTTTCAACATGGAGACTATCATATAGGTAATATGGTAATAACTCCTGAAGGTAATTTAGGAATTATTGATTTTAATAGATCAAGTTTTGGAGACCCCTGGGAAGAATATGATAGGTTTGTATTTACTTGGGGTGAAAGCACATACTTTGCTAATGGACAAATACATGGATATTTTAATAATAATGTTCCAGATGATTTTTTTAGACTTATGGCCTTATATAGTGCTAGAAATTTAATAGCAAGTATACCTTGGTCATTAAATTTTGGTGAAAAAGAATTGAAAACTGCTATGAGGAATATTGATAAAGTAAATAATGTATACAATGGGTTTGAAACATATATTCCTAGATGGTATGAGGAGATTTAAAAGATTAATTGATACAACAAAATATTTCCAATGATTAATTAAATTTTACCTTGAATAGTGTAACCTTTTCAAGGTTTTTTCGTGTAAGATAATAGAGGGGAATAAGGGTGGTGGTTCATATTAGTAATGACATAAAATAAGTATTTAGGCGACCCTTATATATTTTCTATGAAATATGGCGCTTTTATGAAAAGTATTGGTTATTAGCAGGTATTATAGTTTTAATTTTCGTGGCTTTTATTATTAGAGTGCTAAAAAGAGTATAGGGCTTTTTATTTTTGTAAAAAGAGAAAGGCTATAGTGGTCTGTGATAATCAATAATGGAAAATAAAGAAGATCTGTTAGTAAAGGATGTCTTTTAAATTTATAAGATATAAGTTTAATAGAAGGATTTTCACATATTATATGGAATAGATAGTGTATACTTAATGTACTCAGTTTCCTGTTCCATTTACAAAAGATGTCGTAGGCATAAATGTAGTTTGTGACTACCGATACTTGTAGGGAAAATGAAGAAACAAAAACTATTTCACTTAAAGAAGGAATAATTAAAATAAAGTTGGTAGGTAGAAAGGCTAAAGGAGAAGTTAAGTTTAATATTGATGAAAATTAGCTTCTAGAGTGAAGATTCTTACTTAAAGAAATTGAAAGTATGAGAATAGAGTGCTATTAATGAGGTGAGAATGTGTTATTTAAACTAAAAATTAATAAGGCGTCAAAGGAGGATGCTGAAGATATTATTGAATATTTAAATATAATTGGTGGAGAAAGTGATTATCTTTTATTTGGTGAAAATGAATTTAAAGATATGCCTATAGAAAGAGAAGAAGAAATAATAGAAAAGATGAACTCATCAAGTAAATCTGTTATGTATGTAGGAAAGATTAATGATGAAGTAGTATCTATAGGGTCACTGCATGGAATTGGCAATAGAGTCCGCGTTGCTCATAGGGGAGAACTTGCTATAAGTGTTAAGAAAAAATACTGGAACCAAGGTATTGCTTCAAAAATGATGGAAGAACTTATTTCTTTTGCAAAAGATGTGGCTAAGCTAGAAGTTATTCAACTAGATGTTAGGTCTGATAATTTAAATGCAATAAAACTTTATAAAAAGTTTGGATTTAAGGAAATTGGATTATATGAAAAATATTTTAAAATTGATGAAGAATATTTTGATGCTGTGATGATGAATTTATATTTATAGAAATATAAATATATTGATTTTGAAG
>DATGTQ010000182.1 GCA_035301805.1 Tissierellales bacterium | reverse complement strand
TTATTATTTCTTTCATATCATAAGGTTTATTTGGATTTACTGGTACTAATTCATTTAATCTTTCTTCTATTCTGTTTATATCATCATTATTTTCTACACTAGGGGAATCTTCTAAGTTATTAGAAGGTAGATAACTTAATAGTTCTTTAATCCTTTCTATAGCTTCTTCTTCATTTTGATCCATAAAATGAGCTACTCCACTAGTTCCGTTATGGGTTTTAGCTCCTCCTAATTCCTCTTGAGACACATCTTCACCAGTTACTGTCTTTATTACTTGTGGACCTGTTATGAACATTCTACTTACATTCTCTACCATGAAGATAAAGTCTGTTAATGCTGGTGAATATACTGCTCCTCCTGCGCTAGGACCTACTATTACTGATATCTGCGGTACTACTCCTGAGGCCATTGTATTTCTATAAAATATTTTTCCATAACCTGATAAAGCATCTACACCTTCTTGTATTCTCGCTCCACCAGAATCATTAAATCCTACAATAGGAGCACCCATTTTCACCGCCATTTCTTGAACCTTGCATATTTTATCCGCATGTTTTTCGCCAAGGGAACCACCTAATACTGTAAAGTCTTGGGAATATACAAAGACTAATCTTCCATCTACTGTCCCATATCCAGTTACAACTCCTTCGGATGGGGCCTCTTTTTCTTCCATGCCAAAATTTGTACATCTATGTTCTACAAAGGCATCAATTTCAATAAAACTATTTTCATCTAATAATAGATTAATTCTTTCTCTAGCTGTTAATTTGCCAGATTTGTGTTGTTTTTCGATTCTTTTTTCTCCTCCGCCAAGTTTTATTTTCTCCTTGGATTCTATTAGTTTATTAATTTTATCCTTCACTTTGACCCTCCTTGTAATTCCATTTCTCTTTCTACTTGAACAGGTATATGCCAGTAACCTTGATTAACATCTATAGATACCTAATAGTCAAGATTACTGGCATTTTATATTTTTAAATTTAGAGAAAATTAATTATTCGTTCATTACATCTCCAAATAACTCTTCATCTGTAGGCTGATTATCTGCTATTGGATATGAAACCCAAGTTGTATTTAATAGGTGTTTCCAAGTTATATTTTCATTAGATATATTTCCTCCCCATATTCCACAACCAAGACTTAGAGTCATTGGCATTCCATTTGTCCAAGCACCACTGTTAGATAAACATTGAGGTTGTCTTACCATTACACGACTTGTATATGTTTTCAATGCAAATTCCTCTATATGAGCTTCATCTATTGAATGTATTCCGCAAGAATGACCTTTCCCTTGATAATCTGTAATTTCATTTACTCTATCTATGGCTTCTGAAAACTCTTTGTATTTATATAGTGCAACTACCATAGATAATTTTTCTCCAGAGAATGGATATTCTTCTCCTACCTTGTCTTCTTCTACCATAATAAATTTACTACCTTCCGGTAAATCTATTCCAGCAACTTCTGCTATTTTTTCTACTGGTTGAGCTACTATGTCTCTACTTAAAACTCCATCTATCCACATACCTTTTTGCAGCTTTTCTTTTTCTTCTTCATTTACTAGATATCCACCTTCTGCTTTCAATGCTTCTACTAATTCATCATATATATCTTCTTGTATAACCAAAGAGTTTTCTGCAGAACAAGATGTTGCATAGTCAAAAGTTTTAGATCTCATTACTTTATTTGCAGCATCTTTAATATCAGCAGTTTCATCTACCACCACTACAGCATTCCCTACTCCTACTCCATAAGCTGGTGTCCCCGATGAATAAGCAGCCTTTACCATTCCTCCTCCTCCTGTTGCTAGTACTAAATCAGATTGTTTCATTAGTTCTTGTGTAATACCTAGTGTTGGTTCTTCTATACCTATTACTAAATCTTCTGGTGCATCGTATTTTTTTAATACATCTCTAATTATGTTAACTATCACTGTATTTGTTTTCTTAGCTCTTGGGTGTGGTGACATTACAACTGCATTTCTAGTTTTTATTGCCATTATAGCTTTTAATACAGGTGTCGCTTCCGGGTTTGTAGTAGGTATTATTGCACCTACAACTCCTACAGGCTTTGCTATTTTCATTAATCCTTTTTCTTCATCTCTTTCAATAATACCCATACTTTTTTTGCCTTTCATATCCCTTAAGGCACCTTTAAGTTTGGTCATTAGCTTTCCATATTTAGATTCATAATTTCCAAGTTCTGTTTCTTCTACAGCAAGTTCTGAAATTTCTTCAATAGTTCCTGGTTTTACAATATTCCATACAATTGCTGTTACTAAATGATCTACTCTTTCCTGGTCATATCCTTCAGCAATCTTTTGAGCTTTTCTTGCTCTCTCAATTAATTCACCTACATATTTTTGTTCCTCTAATGTTGCCATTGTATCAACTCCCCAATTCTATTTAATATATTGAATTTATTTATCTGGCCAAATTTTTACATCAGGATCTAATAACCATTCATGTTCTTTTTCATTTATTCTATCTGTCCATGGATTTCCATCTAAATGCCTAATCATCCAGCAATAATACATACCATAACCTGGTGCTGTTACTTGAGGATGTGTTAAACCTCCAGGAATTGCTGACATACTATTATGAGTTACTTTAAACACATCATCACCTATAAAGCATGCACCAAAACCTTGTGGTTTGGTGAATTTATAGAAATAAATTTCTGGCTGCGGATGATGATGTGGAATATAACTAGACCATTTACCAGGAGTATTTATAACCTCACCTATTACTAGATTTGAATAAGGAGCATTATTATAATCAAATATTGTCCTCACCATTCTTTTAGCTGTATTCCCCCATACATCATCACCAAAAATTTCAGTTCCACAATCCTCTGGAGTATATAGTTTAGATTGAAACTTCCTTGAATTCTCTGTTTTTTGTACCAATACTTCCAATTCAGTTTTTGCTGTAATTTTAACTTCTATATTCCTAGGTACATGTAAACACCAAGGTTCCTCATCAAATACAGAGTTTCTTTCCATAGTCTCCTTTTTATCTTCCCATTCTATATTAACTTTACCATCTAAAAGCAATATTGCTGTTTCTTTTTCTTCATCTTTCAAAACTATATTTTCATCTTTCTTTAATTTATAAACACCAACATCCATCAACATATTTTTGTGTTTACCATCTATTTCAGCTAAAGTATTATATCCAAAATCTATATTTAAATTTTCAAACATACTGTCCCTCCTAAATAACTGATTAAAGCTCTATTGGTTTTCCCTCTTCATGGGACCTTTTGGCAGCTAGTCCTATTTCAATTGGTTTCAGTCCATCTATTCCAGTTACAAGGGTATCTTTGTCATTAATTATAGAATCTATAAAAGATTTAATTTCATCGCCAAAAGAATCTATATATCTTTCTAAAAAGAAATACTTTGGTTTCTCACAAAATACTCCTTCAGATGTACTCCAACTGGCAGTAGATGGAGTATCATTCTCTACTTCTACTTTTCCCTTAGAGCCAAATACTTCTACCCTTTGATCATATCCATAGGCTGCTTTTCTACTGTTGTCTATTACACAAATTGAACCATCTTCCATTTTTAAAGTGATTACTGCTGTATCTACATCTCCAGCTTCTCCGATGGCTGGATCTATCATACAATTTGCTGCAACATATACTTTCTTAACTTCGCTATCTGTTAAAAATCTTGCCATATCAAAATCATGAATGGTCATATCTAGAAACATTCCTCCAGAAACTTTTGCATACTCTGGACTTGGTGGCTCTGGATCTCTAGATGTAATTTTTACTATATGCACATCTCCTAATTCTCCTGAATCAATTAATTCCTTAACCTTTGCAAAATTATGATCAAACCTTCTATTGAATCCCACTTGAAATTTTACATCAGCCTTATCCACAGCTTCCAATACTGCTTCCACTTTTTCTGTACTTAAATCCACAGGTTTTTCACAAAATATGTGTTTTCCTGATTCTGCTGCTTCTATTGCTATTTGTGCGTGAGTATCTGTGGAAGAACAAATTAAGACTGCATCTATTTCTGTATCCTTTAGTATATCTTTATAATCTTCATAGGCATGGGGAATTCCCTGTTCTTCTGCCCATTCTTTAGCTGCAGAAAAATCTATATCTGAAATTGCTTTTATTTCTACCTCTGGAATAAAATTTTTTATACTTAATGTGTGGACTCTTCCAATTCTTCCTGCTCCAATAATTCCTATTTTTATTTTTTTGTCCATAAGTTCATCTCCATTCAAATAATATATAAAACTACAAAGATGTTTTTTCTCTTATAAAATTCCTAGCTTTTAAACTATATTCAAGGGGATTAGCCTTAGCTGGATCTTGTTCTGCTTCTACTACCATCCAACCTTCATATTCGGTGTCTTTAACTTTAAAAAATACATGGTCAAAATCTATAATCCCATCACCAGGAACTGTAAATACTCCTGCTTTAATTCCATCAAGAAAAGACCATTTCTCTTCTATTAATTTTTCATACACATTCTGTCTTACATCTTTTAAATGAATATGAGCTATTCTATGGGCATAATTATCTATTAAATTATCTACAGCCTCTTGTTTCCCTTCAGAAAAATATATATGACCTGTATCAAAGAGTAAATATACATTTTTATTTGTATCCTTCATAAATCTATGGATTTCTTCACTTGTTTGAATTCCCGTTCCCATATGATGATGTAAAGCCAATTTCATTTCCTTTTCCTCTGCTAATACTGCCAATTTATTATAACCTTCAATTAATTTTTCCCATTCTTCTTCAGTAAATATTGGTTTATTATCAAATATTGGTTTATCTAAACCTTGTATACTATGGCCTTGTTCTGAACATCCAATTACTTTAGCTCCCATTTCATAAAGAAAATCCCTATGTTTAATGAATCCTTCTATAGTTTCTGCTGGATCATTAGTGGTAAAAAAAGTACTAAACCAAGCATTACAAATCTGAATTCCTCGCAAATCCAATGCCTTTTTAAGAACTTCTGGATCCTTAGGATATTTGTTCCCAATTTCAGAACCTTCAAATCCTGCTAAGGCCATTTCACTTACACATTGTTCAAAAGTATTTTTTGACCCTAATTCTGGCAAATCATCATTAGTCCAAGCTATTGGTGCTATACCTAATTTTATTTTTGATTTATCTAACATAAACTTCATCCTCTACACTAGTATTTGCGTGCCCTATTTGTATTTTCCTCCATGTCCCTATAGGCATTTTGTACAGATTTTTTCTCTGATACTTCGGCTACTCCAACTCTCCACCAAGACTCATATCCATCTGTCATGGTTTTTGGAAGTATTTTTATATCTATTAATGTAGAAACTTTTTGTTTTTTAGAATCTTCTATTGCCTTATTTAAATCTTCTATGGTTTTTACAGTATATGTTTTCAAACCATAACCTTCCGCCACTTTAGCATAGTCTATAGCAATTAATCCACCATCTAAATTCCCAGACTGTTCATTTCTATATCTAAATTCTGTTCCCAAGCTACCTATTCCTTGGGACATTTGTAGATTATTAATACAACCAAAGGACATATTGTCAAATAATAATATATTTATTTTTTTATTTTCTTGAATACTTGTTACCATTTCCGAATGAAGCATTAAGAAGCTTCCATCCCCTACCATGGCATAAACTTCTTTTTCTGGACAAGCTAATTTAGCCCCTAAAGAAGCAGCTATTTCATAGCCCATACAAGAATAACCATATTCCATATGATAAGTATTAGCCACTTTGGGTCTCCATACCCTTTGTAAATCCCCTGGCAAACTACCAGAAGCTCCAACTACTATGTCTTCATTAGCTAATAATTTATCCAACTCACCTAATACTCTAGTTTGAGTTAAGCAAGAACCAGTATCCTTATAAAATTCAGGTAATACATGGTCAATATGTCCAGAAACTTCTGGCTTAAACCCTTCATCCTTATATTCAATGGAAAATAATCTATTTAATTCATCATCCCATTTCTTTTTTGCATCTTTTATTTCATCCTTATAACAAGATTTATAATTTTCCTCTTTTAATAATTTAGTCAATTCATTTAAAGCTAACTTTGCATCAGCAACAAGCCTTGTAGAATCTAATTTATATGCATGGAACTCAGATACATTTATACTTAAAAATTTTACATTTTCATTTTTAAACTGATTTTTAGAACCAGTAGTAAAATCTGTATATTTAGTCCCCACTCCTATGACTAAATCTGCATCTTTGGCAATTAAATTTGCTGATAAATTTCCAGTAACCCCTATTCCACCTAAATTCAACGGGTGATCCCATTCTATTGCTGATTTTCCTGCTTGGGTCTCTCCAAAAGGAATATTAAATTCCTCAGCAAATTTTTTAAAGCTTTCAGCCCCTTCAGAATACTTAACTCCTCCACCACATATAAGTAAAGGCTTTTTACTACTTTTAATTACCTTTACTGCATCATTTAAAGCTTCCTTAGTAGGTATACGTCTTTCTATTCTATGCACTCTCTTTTCAAAGAAATATTCAGGATAATCATAAGCTTCCCCTTGAACATCTTGAGGCAAACAAATAGTTACAGCCCCAGTATCTGCAGGATCTGTCAATACTCTCATGGCATTAATCATGGCAGACATTAATTGTTCTGGTCTATTAATCCTATCCCAGTATTTACTTACCGGTCTAAAGGCATTATTAGTACTTATGCTTAAATCATGAGATTGCTCTATTTGCTGTAATACTGGATCTGGTTGTCTTGTTGCAAAAACATCACCTGGTAATAATAATACAGGAATATTATTTGCGGTTGCTGTAGCTGCTGCAGTTACCATATTAGCTGCTCCTGGACCTACTGATGATGTACACGCATAAATTTGCTTCCTATTTTTTTGTTTTGCAAAAGCAGTGGCTGCATGAGTCATTCCTTGTTCACTTCTACCCTGGTGAATAATTAAATCCTCCCCATACTCTTCCAAAGCTTGTCCTAAACCAACTACATTACCATGACCAAATATTGTAAAAATTCCTTTTACAAACCTTTTTTCTTCACCATCAAATTCCACATATTGATTATTCAAAAACTTAACTAAAGCCTGTGCCATAGTAAGTCTAATGGTTTTCATATAATCCCTCCTATATAATTACCAACCTAATAATTTCATTTTATTCATAGCTGCCTTCTTAACTTCATTCATAGGTTTTTTAAATAACTTTATTCTATCGAAAACTTGAGGGTTTTCCACCATTTCCTTCCTTAAAGTATTGGCAAAAGCCATTCTTAAGGCAGTACCTATATTCACTTTACCTACATTATAATTTGTCAATTTCATTAAATCTTCATCTTTTACTCCTGTAGAACCATGAATTACTACAGGGATATCTATTAGTTTCAATATTTTTCCTAGTCTATCATATTGTATAACTGCTTCTTGAACTTTCATTCTATGCAATGTACCTATGGCAACTGCCAATGCATCTACATTTGTTTCCTTTGCAAAATACTCTGCCTCTTCTGGCTCTGTATATATACTTTTTACACCTAAGTTTTTATCACTATAGGCGACGGAGCCTATTTCAGCCTCTACTGTTATATCTAATGCATGGGCCAATTTTACAACTTCCTTAGTGTTTTTTATATTCTCTTCCAAAGGCAATTGTGAACCATCATACATTACTGAAGTATAACCAGCTTTAATAGCTTTGGCTATAATATCAAAATCCTTAGCATGATCTAGGTGAATACATACTGGAACTTTAGAGTCCTTAGCCATTTCACCCAATAACCCAGCAAAATATTCTACATCTATAAAATCAACTGCATCCCTATTATTCATTAATATAACTGGAGCATTTAATTCTTCAGCGGCATCTATTACAGCCCTGGCATCTTCATATCCAAATACATTAAAGGCAGCCACTGACTTATTATTTTCTATAGCATGTTTTAACATACTATTCATATTTACAAGCATAAAAACACCCCATCCCTAACTATTCATTGTAGTTTTTTATAAAGTTTTTAATTTCCTCTAACTTTGGCATAGCATCAGAACAACTATGACTTGATACTACAATAGCTGCAGAGGCCGCTCCTAATTCCATAGATTCTTCTATAGAAAGCCCGTTCATAAGGCCATATATAAATGCTCCTGCATAGGAATCTCCTGCTCCAAAAGTCTTAACAGGTGTTACTGGAAATACTGCCCCTGTAATTGCTTCCCCTTCCTTTGTATAAGCAATAGAACCTTCCTTACCATGTTTAATAACCACAACTTTTGCATTATAATCAAACCATTTTTTTGCCGTAACAAAATCATCTTTATTATCTGAATTTGTAAACATTTCCATCATATCGAATTCTTCTCTGGTTCCTATAATTACATCACATTTTTCTGCTGCTAAACTATAGTATATAGAAGTTTCTTCTACTGACTTCCATGTATAGGGTCTATAGTCAACATCAAAAAATACCATAGTATCGTGTTTTTTTGCATATTCTAAACAAGCAAATACAGCTTCTCTTGAAGGACTAGCTGCTAAAGCTGTTCCAGAAATCAATAATGACTTTGCATTTTTTATATATTCTTCATTTATGTCGTTAGCTTCTATTTTTAAATCTACTGCATCTTCACGATACATAGTAATACTGCAATCTTCAGGAGATTTTACTTCTAAAAATGCTAACCCAGTTTTTGCACCTGATTTATCTACTACTACATTTGAAGTATCTATATTCCTACTTTGTAAATAATTCTCTACAAATCTTCCTAATGGATCATCAGCAATTCTCCCTATAAATCCAGTTTTCATACCTAATGTTGCCAATGCCACTGTAATATTCGCAGGAGAACCTCCTAAATATTTTGTAAATGTCATAGATTCTTCCATAGGCATGTTAATTTCATTTGGGTTTAAATCTACTGCAGCTCTTCCTATTGCTACAAAATCTAAACTTCTATCTTTATTAAATTTTAAATTATTCATAATATCTCCCTTCCTTAAATTGATATCCTATGCTATTATTTTCTTCTATGTTTCCTCATATCTATAATAACTGCAACCACTATTATTACACCTTCAATTATTTGTTGCCAATAAGCTTGTACTCCAAGCAATGTTAAACTATTTCTAAGAACAGATAATATTAACGCACCTATTACTGCCCCCCCAATAGTTCCTATACCTCCAGAATGACTTGTACCTCCTATAGTTGTTGCTGCTATTGCTGTTAATTCATATCCAGTAGCTGCACCAGGATGCACTCCGCCAACACGACCTGCAAATACTAAGGCTGCAACACCATACATAAGACCTGCAAAAGTATAAATCCATACAATGTTTTTCTTTACATTAATACCTGAAACTTCTGCAGCTTTTATATTGCCACCTATAGCATATACATTTTTACCAAAACTTGTGTGATTTAATAACACCCATGTTATTAAAATCATTATTGCATATATTAAAACTGGTACTGGCATGAATCCAATTTTACCTCCTAAGGTGGTAAATCCTGGTGTAAGTTGACTTATTGGTTTTCCTTTAGTATACATAAGAGTTAATCCTCTTGCTATTGTTGTCATACCAAGAGTAGCTATAAACGCGGGTATTCCAGTAAAAGCAATCAAACTACCATTAACAGCTCCAAGTAAAGCGCCTATACCTAAAGAAACTAAAATTGGCACTATTAATGACAATTCTCCTAAATTAGGAAAGAATTTAGTCGTCGCATCAGCTACTTGTCCTAAACTTGCAGCTACGACACCTGCCAAAGCCACCAATGAACCCGCTGATAAATCTATGCCTTTAGATATAATTATAAGTGTTAAACCTAGAGCCATAATCCCAAAGATAGCACTTTGAGTTAAGACATTGAAAATATTTGTAGAACTTAAAAACTTTGGTTCAACTATAGATATAACGATTATCATACCTAACAAAACAAATGCTATACTGTATTTTTTAATTATATTTGTTAATGCAAGTTTATTTTTTTTAGTTATTTTCGTTTCCATTTCTCTACAACCCCTTACATAGCTTTATCTTTTCTTCTTTGTCCAGTTGCATAATACATAATTTTTTCTTGAGTTAAATCCTTTGTATTGTCAAATATTCCAGATACTTTTCCTTCATGCATAACCATTATTCGATCACTCATGCCCATTACCTCAGGTAATTCTGAAGACACCATAATCACACTTTTTCCTTGTTCTGCAAGGGAACCTATAAGTTTATATATTTCAGCTTTGGCACCAACATCAATTCCTCGGGTTGGCTCATCCATAATCAAAATTTCAGGACTGATCATTAACCATCTTGCTACTAATACCTTTTGCTGATTTCCACCACTAAGATTTTCCATGCTTTGATGCATTGATGGAGTCTTTATTTTTATACTATCTATATATTCTTCAACATCTTTAGTAGCAGTTCTATGATCAAATAATTTAAACTTATTTTCATATTGAGATAAATTAGCTATAGTAATATTTTGGAAAACACTTAGCATTGGAAAAATACCATTTAAACGTCTATCCTCTGTTAACAATGCCATCTTTTTAACCTTAGCATCTTCTGGAGAATTTATCTCCACTTCTTGTTCATCTATTATTATCTGCCCAGATGTTTTTTTCCTAAGTCCAAATAAAGTTTCAATTACTTCCGTTCTACCTGAACCCACAAGTCCTGCAATTCCAAAAATTTCTCCTTTTCTTACATTAAAACATACATCTTCAAATGAATCCTCAAGGCAAAGATTATTTACCTTTAATTTCACATCACCTATATTACAATCAACTTTTGGAAATAATTCATCTATACTTCTTCCAACCATCATCCTTATTAAATCTGGAATCTCTATTTCACTAATATGTTTTGTACCAATATATTCTCCATCTCTATATACAGTTACAATGTCACAAACTTCAGTAATCTCCTCTAATTTATGAGAGATATAAATTATTGATTTACCTTCTTCTTTTAGTTTTCGCATAATCTTAAATAATTGTTTAATTTCCTTATTCGCTAAAGCAGATGTAGGCTCATCCATTATTATTAACTTTGCATCATAGGAAATAGCTTTTGCAATTTCTATCATTTGAATCTTAGCTACAGTTAAATCTGACATTAAAGTTCTTGGATCCTCATCTAAGTCTATTTTTTTCAAAACTTCCCTTGTCTGTTCATACATTTTATTGTGATCTATAAATCCTAATTTTGTTCTGGGCTCTCTTCCTAACCAAATATTCTCCATAATGGATCTATGTTCTATCGGAGAAAGCTCTTGATGAATCATTGATATACCCATTTTCAGAGCATCTGCAGTATTGAAGTTATCTATAACTTTATTTTCAAAATATATGTCACCGGATGTTTTAGGATGTATCCCTATTAAACATTTCATTAAAGTGGATTTTCCTGCTCCATTTTCACCTAATAAGGCATGTATTTCTCCGTATCTTACATTTAGATCGACACCTTTCAAAGCTTTAACACCTGGAAATGTTTTTACTATATTTTTCATCTGTAAAATATATTTTTCTTCCGCCATATTCATCCCTCACTTTAATTTATATGGGATAAGATGTAGAACCTTATCTCATATATTTAAACATTTCTAATATTATTTAAAATCAGCAACATTTTCAGGGGTTACTAATACAAAATCTAACCATTTAATGGATTCTTGTTCATTTCCTTCTAATACATTATTAACTACTTCTATAGCACCTTCACCCTGCCCAGCTGAATCTTGTAAAACTGTTGCAGCCATCCTACCATCTTCAACTAGTTTAACAGCATCTGGTATAGCATCAATACCCATTACTATAACGTCATCTCTACCTGCAGCTTCTAAAGCATTTATAGCACCTAAGGCCATTTCATCATTATTAGCTAAAATTGCATTTAATCCATCACCATATGCAGTCAACCAGTTTTCAGTAATACTCATTCCTTGATCTTTTTGCCAATTACCTGTTTCTTTAGCCAAAACTTTAATTTTTGAATATTCATCTAATATTCCTTCATTTCCTTCAGTTCTTTTTACAGCACCTTCATTACTTAAAATTCCCATTAATATGGCAACTCCACCCTCTTCTCCCATTAGTTCAACTAAATATTCACTTTGGAATTCTCCGGCGGTGATTTCCTGGGATCCAACATAATAAACTCCCTCTGGAATTTCTCCATCACCAAATGGATTTCTATTAACATATACCAGAGGAATTTCTGCTTCTGTTGCAGCTTTAGTGATTGGCTCCATAGCTGATGTATCAACTGGTACAACTATTAATGCATCTACACCTTGTTCTATCATGGCATTAACTTGGTCTTGCTGTTTAATTACATCTTCCTGTGCATCTTGAATATCCATACTATAATCTAATTCATCTGCTTTTTCCTTAGCAGCATCTACAATATATGTTTGTTGTGTATCATTCATATTATTTATTGCATATCCAATCTTAACTCCTTTGCCACCACTTTCTTTTCCATTACCACCAGAACAACCAGTTAACAATAAAATAGATATTAATATCAATGATAAATATTTTTTCATTTATTTCCCTCCTAGTTTTCATAAAAAATCTATTGCATTTAATTAGAAACCGTAAAATACTTCACACTATCTTGAATTTTCTGTTTATTGCCAACGTTTGCACACTTTATAAAATAATAATATTAATGATATGTCTTTTCTCATCCCTCCTTACATTTTTTATACTTTTTTTTAAGATCCTCTGAACTTACTTTCAAATAATGATATATTCCGCATAATTGCACTTCCATGGTTTTACCAGGATTTCCTGCTTTAAGAAGCAATTTATACAAGTGTAGGTCATCCCTAAAGCAAATCTAATAGATATTAATTTGCCCCATATTTATCATTATCTTTTAGCAAGTATTAGCAAACGTTTGAGCTATTGAGTATTATTATAGTGTTTATGAAAACGTTTGTCAACAGTTTTTTATTAATATTAAGATTTCTTAGAAAACTTTTCTTCTATAAGTACCATGTATAGAAGCTTTAATAAAATTTTAAATTTTTTAATATTTGTTTTTAAAGTTTTCTCGAAACTTAAATAAAAATAGCTACATGCTTGCTATAAAAATACATCAGCCAATATTGGCTGATGTATTTTCCCTTATAGATAATATTCCTATTTTTCTTTAATCTAATTGCAAACCCTTCACAAATTTCTTTATTCTTATTTTTGAATTCTTTTTTAGCATTGAAAAAAGTTAGAATATACTGAAATAGGTATTTAATACTTGCTAATAAGAAAAGTAACTTCTAAAATATTGTAACCATTACATTTGTTTCTCCCGTACTCCTACCTTGGATATTATACATATCCCCAGGTACTTTACTATTTCTTTTAATAATTTCACATTCATCAATACAAAAATCACACTATCATCAATAACTCGCCTTACTGAATCAATATAGTTTTCAGTAAGTTTATTTATCTTATTGAAACTTGAAAAATTTCTAGAGGGTCTTTCGTATGTTGTTTAATAATACTGAATCACTTTCTAATAAACCATATATCATATGAAATACAAATTTGGAATTTTTATCTTGAGATATCTTTAATAATTTTCTTTAAAAAGTTCTATAATTTCCTTTTAATTTAGTATGAACGTTTAGTATAGTTAATCATAAGTAAAATAGTTCCTTTTCCTTTATATTTTAGTTCATTTCAAACTTATTATATCAAAAGAAAATAGCCTAATAAAATGGAGAAATCCTAATTATTTTGTAGTATTTCTTACTACAAGCCTAGGTTCTAAAATAATGTGTTTGTTAATTGCATTTTCTTTATCTTTTATTTCTTGCAATAAAATTTCTAAAGCATATCTCCCAAGTTCATATTTAGGTTGATATATTGTAGTCAATTGTATTTGAGGTAATTCCGCATAAAATATATCATCAAAACCCAATACTCCTAATTCATCAGGAATACTGTATCCATGACTTGTAGCATAGTCTAACACACCTAAAGCCATAACATCATTACCTGCAAATATTGCATCAATTTTTTTTCTATTATTTAATAATTTCTCTGCTAAATCATAACCACCTTTGGTTGTAAAGTCATTAAATAAAATTAAATCTTTATCTACCTTAATACTACTTTCCTCTAAAGCACTAATATATCCCTTTACTCTTTGCATATTAGTATGAGAATCCTTAGAGCCTCCTGCAAAAGCAATACTTTTATAACCGCGTTCTAATAAATATTTAGTACCTATATAAGCCCCTCTTTTGTTATTTACTTCAACTAAGTTAATGTCATAAATAGATCTCCCTTCCAAAATAATATAGGGTACAGTAATTATATCTTTATATTTAGATTCATAATTATCTTTTGCAGTCTTTAATATTATTCCATCTACTTGTTTTTCTTGTAATGTTTTAAGATATTTTCTTTCTATATCTATATCCCAATTAGTAATACATAAAAAAATTGTATATCCATTTATATTTGCAGCCTCAATTATTCCTTCAGTTACTTCTCCAAAAAAAGAGTTTGCAATATCAGGAATTATTACTCCGATAGTATGTGATTGCTTTTTAACTAACCCTCTTGCCATATCATTAGGCTGATATCCCATTCTTTTAGCTTGTTCAATAACCCTATTTTTTGTCTCTTGACTAACCCCAGGTTTATCATTTAATGCCCTAGAAACTGATGAATAAGATATATTCAATGATTTTGCAATATCCTTTATAGTTACACTCATATTCCCTAACCCCTTATCTATATCATATTTTTTCTTCTTTTAAGTTAATAACTTTAAACTCATCTACTGCTTCCTTAGCTTTAAATGCCCACTCTACAGCTTTATATCCATCTATCAGACCCACTATAGGTTGATTGTTACTTTTTATACAATCCACGAAATGTTTTATCTCAGCTTCAAATGTAGGCCCCCAATATTCATAAAACCACTCTGTGCATTCTATACTTGCCCCATCTTTATTTAAAGATATAATCCTATCCTTATTTGGTAATGTACCCATTCTAACAGAACCTTCAGTTCCATAGACTTCGATTTCTACATGATATCCATAGGTACAATTTCTTGAAGTTTCCATTAATCCCATAACTCCATTTTCAAACCTTAAAGAAATTGTACAATTATCTATATCATTTACATCTTTTAAGCCTTCATAAGCAAAGACACCTCCCATTCCAAACACAGTCTCTGCATCTGAATCTATTAGCCATCTTGCTAAATCATAATCATGGGTTAACATATCAAAAACTAATCCTCCACTAGTTGGGCTAAATTTTATTATATATTCTGCCATAGTTCTTGGATCTCTGTTTATCATTTTTATAAGTATAGGCTTACCTATAAATCCTTTATCAATTTGTTCTTTCATTTTAATTAATGATTTATCAAATCTTCTATTAAAACCAATTTGAAATATATTTACTCCATAATTTTTGATTCTTTCTTTTATTAGATCAATTTCCTCCAATGTCATGCCAAGAGGTTTTTCACAAAAAATATTTTTTACACCTGCTTCAGCCGCTTCACAAATCATCTCACAGTGAAAAGCTGAGTTTGAAGCTATTATAATTCCATCAATCTCATCAATATTGATCAATTCTTTATAATCTAATACTGCATATTTAGGATTCATTTCTAATTTTACTATATCAATCTCTTCTTGTATCGTACTACAGATTGCAGTTAATTCTGCATTATTAATTTTATAATAAATATTTTCTGCATGTAGTCTTCCCAATCTACCTAATCCAATAATCCCAAGTTTTATTTTCTCCATAGGGAAACCTCCCTTAGTTTAATCTGAGCAAACGTTTGAGCCCAATTCTATTATATGTTTTTTTGAAATCTATGTCAACAATATCCTTTTTTGATAGTGTCAAATAAATCTTTTACACTTTCTTTATCTCTTTTGTTTATATAATTCCAGAGTATGGGTGTTGTATATGATAAATGAGCTGTTGCCTTTTTTACATACTTAGCCAGATGAAAATAATCTAACATATATTTACTATTATTAATCCAATTAAGCCCTTCCTTAATCCATTTAGCATCATACCCAGATAAGTATATATTCTCTGCTTTTTCAAAATTATATACTTCTTCTAAATAATCAGCAATTTCTATCAACAAATCTTCGCTACTTTTATATTAACCTGTAAAATATCTAGAGTTTTTAAGCTGATTAATACGAATAACTTCCATCCCTTTTATTTTTATAAAAGTTCTTTTATAGTTTACATCACCAAAAATAGTTATTAATGTATTCTCATCATTTCTTCTTTGCACATAATGAGTTCTTTTTCCTACTTGAGGACTCTATAATCATTGTATCAACTAATTCTAAAGCAAACTTAATCATTCCTATTCCACTTCATCCAACATTTTTTCGTATTCATTATTAAATAGAAATATCCCTCCCTTCATCTAATGTAGTTTTAAAGCTATTTGTAAATTCATTAATAATTTTTGTTGTAACTCTATGTACAATAATATCCAAAAGAACAATTCCTTTCTTGTGTTGGTATTTTGTTTATCCCATATATCATAACACAAGGAATTATTTTTTTATATTTTTTGTCCTACAACTATTTGACACTATCAGATTATTATGTGATAGATGGATTTTGCATTAGCTGTATCATTGGCACAAAAGGCTGCTCAACCTACTATGACAAAAGAAGAATTAGAAGAATTCTTAAAGGAAATTACTGCATCTGCAACTGCTGAATTACATGGTAAAAGTATGGAAAAATTCTTTCTATATAGGAAGAGTAGCAGGAAATATGGCACCACTTACGGCGATACCATTAATTATAGGGGCTGGAATGCTAGGGAAAAATGAAATAAATAAAAAGGGAATTATGGTAGACGAAGAAGCCATAGAGGATGCTGAAAAATTTGTAAAAGAAACAGTAAGAAGAATCCGTAACGATGGTTTTAAATTTACAATTAATGAAGAACTTACTGTAAGAAAAAATATTAAATATATAAATAAAATATGCCAAAATTATGGGCCCTTAGGACTCATGATTTTGGCTTTATCTTTATTCCTTTTTTAATGCAATACTCTAGGGCTTCTAGTTTTCTTGCCAAATCCTCTGATATTTTCCATCATATAATTTATAGAATTCTTTTATGGATTCAACTTTTCTAAGTCATAAATCCTTATCTACATAAAGTAGACATTTCATCTATATCTAAACCACTAGTATCCATAAAATTAAAGTAGGCATGTAGCATATAGGAGTTTCAATTACTTCACCTTCACATGAAGCTCTTTCAAGTGTCTAATTTAATGAATATTGTCCCAAAATCTATGTATTAATACTAATATAATTATATAAAACATCATCATTTACAATAACTTTTTCAATATTAAAATCTTTATCAAATATATTTATATCTGCATCCTTTCCTATTTATAAACCTGATTTTTCTAAATACTATATCACTAAAATATAAAAACTTGTGTATAAAGTATATGTCCACACTTTTATACACAAGTTTTAATCATTAAATGTTTCTTTTTCAAGTATTTCTAATATATAATTGGCCATCTTACCATATGTACTATTTGCTCTATCTCGCGGTCTCGATATATCAACATCAATAACTTCTCTTATTTTCCCAGGTCTTCGAGACATTATCATAATCTTATCCGCTAAATAGATAGCCTCATCAACACTATGGGTTATAAATAATATTGTTTTCCGGTTTTTTTCCCATATATTAAGTAACTCTCGTTGCATTAATATACGGGTATAAGCATCTAATGCTCCGAAAGGCTCATCCATTAATATTACTTTGGGATCATTTGCTAAAGCTCTTGCAATAGCTACTCTTTGCTGCATCCCACCAGATAATTCAAAAGGATAAGCATTCCTGAACTCTACCATATCTACCATTTCTAAAAAGTTTTGTGCTACTTCACTCTTCACTTTCTTTGATTTATTTCTAAATTCTAATCCAAGAACTATATTCTCTTCTACAGTTCTCCATGGCAATAAAGAGTATTGCTGAAATACCATTCCAATATCTCTAGTTGGCTCTTTTAGCTCTTTTCCATAGTGATAAATTTTACCTGTAGTTGCTTTTTCTAAACCCGCAATAATACGTAAAAGTGTAGATTTCCCACACCCTGACGGTCCAACAATACATACAAAATCATTTTCTTCAACATCAATATTAGTTTCATCTAATGCATTAACCACTTTACCATTTTCAGATAAAAAATCTTTACTTAAACTTTCCACCTTTAGACAAGTCTTTGCTTTCTTCATATATTATTCTCCTAACTATTTTAAAGTT
>DATGTQ010000181.1 GCA_035301805.1 Tissierellales bacterium | reverse complement strand
TCTGTTGCTTCCCTTCCGGCACCGCCAATTGTTATAGCTGATACATCTCCTACTGTTTCAACGGCGGTTACTATAAACATTATCATCATAGGAATAATAGCCCCAGCCCTAAGCTCCATTCCAAAGTAAAATGGCCTTGGTATAGCAAACCATCCTGCTTCTTTAATTGGCCTTAAGTCTACCATGTCCAATGGTAATGCTATTAAATAACCAATTACAATCCCTATTAATATTGATGAAGTTTTCGCAAAACCTGTCGCAAATTGATTTAATAATATAACTATAATTAAAACTATTAAACCAACTAACCAATTTTTAGGTGAAGCAAAATCTGGAGCTCCATTTCCACCAGCTATAGCCTCTATACCTGTCGGTAATAAAGATAAACCAATTGTAAGCACCACTGTTCCCGTAACTATATTTGGAAAATATTTTCTTAAATACTTTAAAAAACATCCTAATACTGCACAAAAAGCTCCTCCTACTAAAGTAGCTCCTAATAAAGCGGCCATTCCAAAGTTTTTAGCTATAACAATATTGGTAGGCAGAAAACCAAAACTTGTTCCCATCATAATAGGCAACCTTGCCCCTGTGTTTCCAATTGGATGAGTCTGCATTAAGGTTCCTACACCAGCTACTATCATGGCAGATTGAACTAATACTACCATGTCTTGCCCCTCAATACCTATTAAACCACCAACAATAATTGCCACGGCTATATTGCTAAGAAACATTGCAAAAACATGCTGCAAACCTAACGGTATTGATTCCTTTAATGGTGGTATACCATCAATTTCGCACTTATTGGTACTCTTTGGGTCTCTTATTAAATTAATAATATTAATCATTTAAAATCCTCCTGTTTTATGATCTTTTTTTAAATCCAAAAATACCTTTTCTGGCGTAGCTGGTAAATCCCTAATCCTCACTCCTACTGCATTATATATAGCATCTGTTATAGCTGGTGCAACTGGATTTACAACTACTTCACCTATAGATTTTGCTCCATATGGCCCAGTTTTTTCATGGCCCTTAGCCAATTCTACCGTTACTTTCCCTATATCTTTTCTAGTAGGAAGCTTATATTCCATAAATGTATCTGTGATTAATTTTCCAGAGCTACTATATTTAACTTCTTCGTACAAAGCTAGACCTATTCCTGTAGTTATCCCACCTTCTATTTGTATAGTTGAAAGCTTAGGATTTATTGGTGTACCACAATCTACAACTCCAACAAAATGGATAACATCTACTTTTCCAGTCTCTAAATCAACTTCTACT
This sequence comes from Tissierellales bacterium, assembly GCA_035301805.1. NCBI lineage: Bacteria > Bacillati > Bacillota > Tissierellia > Tissierellales > Tissierellales bacterium. Next base: position 5,896 of record DATGTQ010000181.1, on the reverse strand, counting down.
TCTGCAAAACCTGACATATATGGCGGTACATTTTTTTCTGGAACGAATGAACCTGTTGTGACTAATTGAGTAAAGAGTTCATTATAGATAATTCTCTTTGAAAAATCCTCTAAACTAATCCATTCACCATTTTTCCTATTTTTAATCCTTTTACCATCAAAAGATATATATTCCTTATTTACTTTAAAGAGCTTTCCTCCATATTCAATAATTGAGTCTACCATTTTTTCAGCTGATTCTATGACAGCGTTTCCAGTAGTATAAGTAGTACTGGATGCATAGGCCCCACTGTCAAAAGGGGTTAAGTCTGTATCTGAAGAATATACAATTATTTTATCTAAATCTACTCCAAGGGTTTCTGCAGCTATTTGGGCCATAATAGTGTCACTACCCGTGCCTAAATCAGTTGCCCCTATTAATAAGCTAAAAAATCCATCAGTATTCAACTTTAAAGTAGCAGATGCCATATCAATTTTAGGCAAACCAGAGCCTTGTTGAGCAATAGCCATTCCTATTCCCCTTACCTTTGTATCACTAATCCTTTTTCTAGGATATTTTTCATCCCATTGAATTAATTCTTTTCCTCTAGATACGCAATGCTCTAGAAGACAACTATCCATGCACATAGGTTTATCTCCCCAATCCTTTGTTGTCATATTTAAAAGTTCAGTAGTTTCTCCCTGTTTTATCATATTTATATTTCGTATTTCAGTTGGATCCATATCTAATTCAATAGCTAATTCATTTACAGCTGATTCTATTGCAAAAGTTCCTTGGGTTACCCCAAAACCCCTAAGGGCAGCACCAGGTACATGGTTAGTATATACAGCTTTACCATAATACCTACAGGCCTCCACCTTGTTATATAAAGGTAATACTTTTTTGCCGGCTGCACCGATAGTTGTTTGACAATGTTCTCCATATGCCCCGGTGTCAGAAATACCTTCCATATCAATAGCTCTTATTCTCCCATCTTTTGTAGCACCTATTACTACATGAAATTTCATTTGATGTCTAGAATTTGTTCCTATGAATACATCTTTTCTCGAATAAACAATCTTTGCAGGTTTCCCAGTTTTCAAAGTTATTAGAGCTGGAAAAAATTCAGCATTTGCTGTTTGTTTAGCACCAAACCCTCCTCCTATTCTTGGTTTAATAACTCTTATTTTACTCTCTGGCATCCCTAAAGCCGTTGATAAAATTCTTCTTAAATGGAAAGGAATTTGAGTTGATGTAACTACAACTAATCTTCCATAGGTGTCTATATAAGTAAAAGCTCTTTGAGATTCCATCATGCCTTGGGCTTGTGCTTGACTACTATAATTTTTTTTAATAATTACCTCACATTCTTTTAAAACTTTTTCCACATCTCCCAACTCAAAATCTGTTTGACATGCAATATTTCTCTCTCTATCAAAACCTACATCCATCAATGCAAAGATATCATCTTCAGGATGAACTAAAGTTTTATGACTATCTGCCTTTTCAAAATCTAATACTGGCTCTAATATTTCATATTCTACCTTTATAAGTTTCATAGCTTTCATAGCAATCTTTTCAGTATCTGCAGCTATTATAGCGACTTCATCTCCTACATGTCTTACATATTCATCTAATATAAACTTGTCATAGGGAGACAACTCTGGATAACATTGTCCTGCTCTTGTAAAAGGCTTTCTGTCTATATCCTTATAAGTTAATATACATTCCACTCCTGGAACTTTTTCAGCAATTTTAGTATTAATATTTTTAATCTTTGCGAAAGCATGGGGACTTCTTAATACTTTTACTATTAATGAATCTTTAGAAGCTAAATCATCTGTATATAAAGGTTTTCCCTCTACTAAACCGTAACCATCAATTTTAGAAAAAGATTTATTTACTATTTTCATAGTTTTTCACCTCAAAATACTTTTTAATGGCTCGTAACTGGCCAGTATAACCTGTGCACCTACATAAATTGCCACTTAAATAATGGAGAATTTCTTCATCTGTTGGCTTATTTAGGCATTTTTCCAAGTATAAAATATTCATTATAAGTCCAGTACTACAATATCCACACTGTTCCACTCCTTCTCTTACTAAATATTCTCCTACTTTTCTTCCCTCTTTTCCTACGCCTTCAATAGTTGTTATCTCATGCCCATCTGCTTTAGCTGAAAGCATTACACAGGACAAAATAGCTTTTCCATCCATATGAACTGTACATGCCCCACAAACCCCTGTATCACACCCTCTTTTTACACTGGTATAGTCGTTATTCCTTAAGGTATCAACTAAATATTCATCAGGGAATATATTAAAAACTTTTTTTATCCCATTAACTTTCATTTTAATCTTCATAACTTTCCACCTCCAACAATGCCTTTTTTACTAAAACACTAGATACATGCTTTCTATACTCCATACTTCCCCTAGAATTAGTTCCAAAAGTTAATTCATTTGAAACCATCTTTCCTGCTTCTTCAGCGTTTTTCTCTGTAATACCATTTTCATCTAAAAATTTCATTGCATTAGTTGCTAAAATTCCTCTACCCGGCCTAGCACCTACTGCAATTTTATGTTTTCCTTCTAAAACTGAAACTGCTACATTTAAAATCGCATAATCTCCTGTAGAGTTTCTCATAGATAAAAAATTTGCTTTTCTTCCATCCTTTTTAATAGTTATACTTTCCAAAATATCTTTTTCTTTAGATCCTTCTTTTAAAAACTCTTCTAATGACAAACTGCCTTGACTATATAGATTCACCTTTGTGTCTAGAGCCAGTAATCCAGTTATCAAGTCAGAAAATCCATACCTTGAATAAACAGTTCCTCCAACTGTAACAATATTTCTTAATTGAATACCTACAATTTCTCTAATAGATTTTTCTAGAACATTATTAAAATAGGTTCCTAGTACTTTTGAATGTTCTATATCACCAAAGGTAGTCATAGCCCCTATATTAAATACGCTTTCCTCTTCAGTAATATAATCTAGTTTTGCTTTTGATAAATCTATAATGTTTGGAATATTTTTTGAACTCATTCTAATAAATGCTCCACCTCCTAATATTACATTCTTTTTCTTTTCCATTAGCAAATCATATGCTTCTCCAATACTTTCAGGTGCTGAATATTCTCTTATGAAAATCAACTTTCCATCTCCCCTTTAACCTGTTACTTTCTAGTACAAAAAATAGGTCAGCTTAAAAGAATTGTTTATTCTTCTAAGCTGACCTATTAAAGCTTAACTCATAAAGTTATCTTTAAATCTTGTCAGTTTTTTAATTTTTATATTAATTAACTCTAGAATAGTCTACATCTTGAATGCATCTATTTTAGCTTTAATTTAGCATAATAATAAAATAATATTTAAAACTAATCTATATAATAGAAAATTTTAAAAAATCTAAATTATCATAGGAACTGCAATACGCCTCTACTAGTTGAGTCTTTGAATCGACAATTTCTTCAATTGTTTTCTCTAAAACCTCTTTATTTTCCATGTAAAATAATTGTCTGTTGTAATCTACAAGACTATAATTTCTATTATTTGAAATCATATTTGTCTCTATAGTAGTTAAAACATCTTCTGACTTTACTTTTATTTCATTTCCCTGAATAAATATACTTATATTTCTAGGCCCTTTTCCTGTATAGCTTTTTAAGAAATAGGCTACTTTTCTACCTATTTCATTTTCCATTTCTTTTTTTCCTTCTCTGTCTACTATAAAATCATTTAAAACTAATTTTTCATATTTATTTTGCAATATTTCTTTAGATAAGCTCTCCATAGTATCTACCATTTGTTCTGTATCGATAGGCTTGACTAGATATTTTACAATTCCTATGTCTACTGCCCTTAAAATTGTGTCACTATCTGAATATGCTGAAATAATTATAACTGGCCCTTGATATCCATTTTGTCTAGACTTTTTAACCATTTCTAAGCCATCCATATTAGACATTTTTAAATCCGTTATTACTATATCTACTTCATCTTCATCTAAAATATTTAACCCTTCAAATCCACTACTAGCTAACAAAAGTTTTCCCACTTTCCTTTTTAAAAACCTTTCTAACTCCCTTCGAGTAAACCTATCATCTTCAACCAATAATACTTTCATGTTATTTAAGACTGCATTAGATTTTATTTCCTCCATGTCCTGACCTCCCTTTAGGAATTATCAAACTCATGGAAACACCTTCTTTAGTATTTTTCCACCTAATCTTTCCTCCCATATTATTTATAATAGTTTTAGACATGTATAAACCTAACCCTGTACCCTTAGATGTAGTTTTAGTAGTAAAATAAGGATTAAATATTTTTTCACTTACCTCATCATTGATTCCACCAGCATTATCAATGATTTCACAAATTGACATACCTTCGGCTTCATATATTAAAATCCTTATTATCTTATTATTTCTATTAGATTTGGATAATGCATCTATAGAATTATTCACTATATTAAATATTACTTGAGAACATTGGTTTTTATAACCATAACCTAATAAAATATTATTCTCTTCTAATATTAATTTTATATTTTGAAACCTTATATTTTCCTCTAAAATATTTAAAGCTAACTTTACACTATCCAATATGTAAAAATTTTCTTTCTCATTTCCTGGTTTTAGAAAATTTCGAAAATCGTCAATAGTCTGTGACATTTGCATTATTAGTAAATGGCTTCTTTCAATTGAAGAATTAAGATACTCCGAATCTAAATCGTCATAATCATAACTATCTTGCATATTAGATAAAATTAAATTTAAATTATTTAATGGCTGTCTCCATTGGTGGGCTATATTTCCTATCATTTCCCCCATAGCTGCATGTCTTGCTTGATGTATTATTAATGCTTCTTTTCTTTTATTCTCTTCTAGTTCTTTTTTAAGTCTTTTATTTTTTTTAGAAATATTTATAATAAAAAATACTATAACTAATGCGAGGATAAGGAGTAAAGATTTGATAATTCTCTTTGTAGCTACTTTATTTCTTTCTAATATTATATTCTCGTAATCAAATATAAACTCCTCTAAATTTATTGGATTATGTATAAGTTCTAATTTCATTAAATTTTCATGCATATCTTTCCACCTATATTGGTTTATGTTTCCTAGTTCTACTATAGGATATAATGTACGTTCTTTTATCTTTTCTGCTTAAAATTTATTATATTCAATAAAATCCTTTTCGCTTTTCAATTCTGGATTAGAAAACTCCTTATCCATTATTTCAATTATTTCATCTGGGTTTTCTAAAGCATATTGCCATCCCTTCATACTAGCTCTTCTAAATCTTTCTACTAATTCTGGATTCTTCATAGCAAAGTCTTTTCTTGTAAACAATGTATCCCCATAGAAATCTATACCATAATCTATAGGTCTTATGGTTTTTAATTTTATTTCATCTTTTCTAGCATAGTACTCAATTATCCCACCGGAATATCCTGGAACTATATCATATTTCTCTTCAACTATATCTTGAACTTTAAACTTTTCATTCTCATTTATTTCAGGAGTTAAACTATTTAGGCCTATGCCTTCATTGATAACCATAGCTTGAAGTTCTATATCTAAAAGATCATTTTCTCTTCTGCCTATATTTAATTCTACTATATCTATAGGAGAATTAAATATAGTCCCTTCCCCTATAAAATAGTTAATTCCACTCCTTTGTAACACCGAAGAAATAACACATAGATCTTCGCCCTTATCCTGGGATAATAAAATATCTGTAGCACCTATGCCAAAATCTACTTTACCCTCTGAAACTTCTTTTGTTACATCTAAAACTTCACTTTCATCTGTACAGCCTGGCCTGATTTCTACAATTAATCCTTCGTCTTCATAATACCCCATCCAATCAGCCGCATAATAGCCAGCAAATTGAAACTGATGATGCCAT
>DATGTQ010000180.1 GCA_035301805.1 Tissierellales bacterium | reverse complement strand
TTAAAAATTGTACTTTATCTACAGAATCTAGTTCTAAAAGGCTTTTAATTATTTGATTTAAAGTGAAAATCTCTTGCATGGAACCACCAAATAATCCTTCTTGAGCAAAATTTACAAATGCAGTCTTATCTGCAACTTCTACGTTTATAAGTTGAGCGTTTGAAGGAATAACTGTTGATAATTTAGGATTTTTAGCGCCTTCAATTAACTCTTTGACTACTGCCTCTTCAAGAGGTGTACTATCAAATTTAATAACTCGCTTTTCTCCAATAAGTTTCTCTAAACTTTCATCACCAGTGTCTATATAATCTTTGTTTACAAAGTAGAGTGTAATTTCTTTTTCCTTAGTTTCTGGAGCAGGTTCTACAACATTATTTTCTGTATCTTCATCAAGTATTTCCAGGGTGCTTTCACCTTCTGTTTCTTCTTCAGAGGCTTCTGAAGCACTTTCACTTTCATCATATTTAGGTTCAGATGATTCAACATCATTTAAAATTTCTTCCTTTTCCTCTGAACTATCCTTTGAGCTACTACAAGCTACAAGTGAAAACATTAATATAATTGACATAAATACAACTAAAAATTTTCTCATGTTCAATATTCTCCTTTCTCTACTTAACATTATTATATAAAATAGATTTTAAGATAAAATGAACAAATATTAAGAAAGTATTAAGAAAAAATAAAAGATCTATAAATTAGTTAGGAATGGTTATTGTAAAGGTACTGCCTATTCTTAATGAACTTTCTACAGATATTGCCCATTTATGTTCATCTATAATATTTTTTACAATAGTAAGGCCTATACCATGGCCAGTCAGCTTGTCTTTTTGATGATCTTGATCTAGGGCTCTAAATCCCCTTTGAAAAATATAAGGTAATTTTTTCTCTTCTATGCCTAATCCATTATCTTCTATAATAATGGAAGATTCATCTTTACCCTGTTGAATGGTTATTATAATGTAATTTTCTTTCTTTTTAGGATCTTTATATTTTATAGAATTATCAAGGAGGTTTAAAATAACTTCTTTTATTTTATTATAATCACATTTAGCATAAATATTGTGGTCAGCTTTAAAATTCATCCTAACACCATTTTTCTCTGCATAAGGGGTAATTAATTTAATTGAATTTTCTAATAATATTTTAATATTTTCTTCTTTTAGTTCTAAAGTTACATCTTCAAGTTTTATTGAATTCATTAAATAATTAACCATCTTTTCCATGCGTTCTGTTTCACCATGTATATCCATTATATATTCTTTATAAGTGTCCAAATGAGTATTACCAATAGAAAGAGATTCTGTGAGAGCTTTTATGGATGTAAGAGGAGTTCTTAATTCATGGGAAATATTATTTATAAAGATTTTTCTATTTTTTTCTATATTACTAAGTTTACAGCTCATTTTATTAAAAGTGCTAACCAATTGGCCAAATTCACCACCTGGATTCTTTTCAATTTGATAACCGAGGGCACCAGATGAGATTTTGTTTACTCCATAGGTTAAATCTCTTAAAGGTCGAGTAATACTATTAGCAGCTATAAGTATTAAAATAATAGATAAGATTAGGGAAATAGAGGATACTTTCAATATATCACTTTTAAGCTCGTTCATATCTTCCTTAACCATATTCATTGATGCAGAGATTAATACTATCCCAGTAACCTTAGTTTCAATGCCATTATTTGTTGTTATAGGGACAGAAAGTTGAAGGATATCTTTAGTATCGACATTATATAATTTTGATGCAGATTCCCCTTTAATACTAGATTTTATTTCAGCATTATCAAGTGTATCACCTATATAGGTATTGTAGCTATCTATTAAAACTTTACCATTAGTATCTGTGACTAGTATTCTAGCATCAGCTTGTTTTGCATAGGTTTTTACCATAGTTCTAGCAAAAATAATATCTTGAGTATTGCTTTTATAGGTTTCAGCTACAATATTAGCAGTTTGAAACAATCTTATTTCTTGATTTTTTATACGCTTAGTTTTGTAACTATTTAATAACACTGTACCAATTAACGAAAAAGACAAAATTACTATTAAACTATATATAATAAGCATTTTAATCCTTATTGAAATAGTAACCAACTCCCCATTTGGTTTTTATATATTTTGGGTCTTTTGATTTATCTTCAATTTTTTCCCTAAGATTTCTAATATGGACATCTATAGTTCTCACATCATAGGCCTCTTCTCCCCAAATATATGTATAAATATTTTCCCGAGTAAATACTCGTCCAGGATTACTAGCTAGAAGATGAAGCATATCAAACTCTTTTGCCGTAAGTTTTATCTCTGCATTTTCTACATATACCTTTCTTTCATCCCAATTAATAGTTAGAGTATTTGAAGATATTATATTATTTTCTGGTTTTTCTTTTACTCTTCTGGTTATAGCCTTAATCCTTGCGATAAGTTCTAGGGTATTAAACGGTTTTGTCATATAATCGTCAGCACCAAATTCAAAACCTAAAATTTTATCATAATCCCCGTCTTTTGCTGTAAGCATAAGTATAGGCATATTATATTTTTTTCTAATTCTTTTGCATACCATCATTCCATCAATATCTGGCAGCATAAGGTCTAGGATAATGAAATCAATAGTATTATGTTCAACAAGATTTAAAGCCTCAGTACCATTATAGGCACCAAAGACCGTATAGCCTTGTTCTTCTAAACTATGTTTTAGCCCTTTTACAATAAGCTTCTCATCATCAACTATTAAAATATTCATAAAATCACAGAATTTAGTCGCAAGAAACCCACAGTTTTATTATGATAGGAATGCGATAAATTCTATTTCCCCCTTTCTAAAGTTTATTTATATCTTTAGAGATAAATTTTGTTTGAAATGAATTTTGCCGAAAACCAATGTTTTTAAATTGTATCATTATTTTATAATTGATGTAATGCTTTTAATAAAAAATGGGGAGATATAGTCTACTCCTCCCCATAGGTTAGTCAATAATTAAATCTATGGCTTCATTTGCATTATAAGAGCTTATTACTAGAGGACCAGAAGCTACAAATTTAAAACCTAAATCTAAGGCCATTTCTTTATATTTATTAAAGGTATCTGGATGAATATATTCAGAAACTGGAAGATGTTCTTTTGAAAGTGGAAGATACTGGCCTATAGTTAATATATCACAATCTAGGTTTCTTAAGTCTTTAAATAATTCTACTATTTACTCTTCTTTTTCTCCTAAACCTACCATTATGACAGATTTAGTTAAAATGCTTTTACCCATTTCCTTTATATTTTTCAATACTTCTAAGGAACGTTCATACATTGCCATAGGTCTTACTTTAGAGTATAAGCTTGGAATTGTTTCTACATTATGATTTATTACCTTTGGTTTAGTTTTTACAACTTTAGTTAAAGCTTCGTTATTTCCTTGAAAATCAGTAATAAGTATTTCTATAATTATATTCTTATCTACATTTTTAATACTATTTATAGCTTTTGTAAAATGGTCTGCGCCTCCATCAGTTAAATCATCTCTAGTTACTGAAGTTATTACTACATATTTAAGACCTAACTTTTTAACAGCATCAGCAATATTTATAGGTTCCTTAGGATTTATAGATTCTACTGGTGCTTTAATTACATTGCAAAATTTATAATTTCTAGTACAGTTTTTTCCTAAAATCATGAACGTTGCGGTTTTTTACTGAAACATTCCATAAGATTTGGACATTTAGCTTCTCGGCATACTGTATTTAATGAAAGCACATCTAAAATCCTATGCACACTATTTAAATCTTGACCGCCACGTAGTTTTATTTTTAACCAATCAGG
>DATGTQ010000179.1 GCA_035301805.1 Tissierellales bacterium | reverse complement strand
GCAGGAACTATGAATCCTCATACATTTTTAAGATCTTTAGGCCCAGAACCCTGGAAAGTAGCTTATATAGAACCTTCCAGAAGACCTGACGATGCAAGATATGGAGAAAATCCTCATAGGGTTTATCAACATCATCAATTGCAGGTAATATTAAAGCCTTCACCAGAAGATGTACAGGATATATATTTAAAAAGTTTAGAGGCTATAGGTATAGAACCATTGAAACATGATATTAGATTTGTAGAGGATAATTGGGAAGCACCTACATTAGGAGCATGGGGCTTAGGTTGGGAAGTATGGCTAGATGGTATGGAAATCACTCAGTTTACTTATTTTCAACAAGTTGGAAGTATAGATTGTGAACTTGAATCAGCGGAATTAACTTATGGCCTTGAAAGAATAGCAATGTATATTCAAGATGTTGATAATATATTTGACATACAATGGAATAAAGATATTAAATATGGGGATATATTTAAACAAGCGGAATATGAACAATCAGTCTATAGTTTTGAAAAGGCAGATATTCATGCATTAATAAAATTATTTAATATGTATGAAAAAGAGGCACAAGAATGTATAGAATCTGGGTTAGTAATGCCTAGTTATGATTATGTCTTGAAATGTAGTCATATTTTTAATGTCTTAGATGCTAGAGGAGCTATTAGTGTTAATGAAAGAACCCATTATATATCTAGAGTTAGAAATATAGCTAAATTAGTGGCTGCAGAATATTTAAAGGAAAGAGAGAAAATGAATTACCCTCTTCTTAAAAAAGGAGGTAATAGAAATGAATAAATATTTATTAGAAATAGGGGTGGAAGAATTACCAGCAAGATATGTTGACCTTGCTTTAGAACAACTTAAGGAAAAAGGAGGTCAACTTCTAAAAAAAGAGAGAATAGGATATGAAAATATTTCAGTTTATGCAACTCCTAGACGTCTAGTATTAGTAGTGGATGGTATAGCTGAAGAACAAGAAGATCTAGAAATATTAAATAGGGGTCCAGCTAAAAAAATTGCCTTTGACGAAGATGCTAATCCTACAAAAGCTTTAGAAGGTTTTATGAGAGGCCAAGGTGTAACTATTGAAGAAATAATCCTTCAAGACTATAAAGGGGAAGAATATGTTTATGCAAATAAAATTATGAAAGGAAAGCTTGTTAATGAGATACTTAAAGATAAGATTCCAGGTTTAATAAAAAGTATTCAATTTCCAAGATCTATGAAATGGGGGGGGAAAAATTTAAGGTTTGCTAGGCCTATAAGGTGGATACTTTCAATTTTAAATGATAAAGTAATTAATTTTAAATTAGAAGGTATTGTAGCAAATAATTTTACAAGAGGCCATAGATTTTTAGGAAGTAATAATATAGTGATTAACCATGTTGATGAATATTTCGATAAGTTAAAGGATAATTATGTAATAGTAAATCAAAATGAGAGAAAAGAAATAATAGAATATGGTTGTAATAAATTAGCTAAAGAAAAAGGAGGGAATCTACAGCCTGATGAAGAATTGTTAAATGAGGTGGTAAATATTGTAGAATACCCTACACCTATAATTGGTCGAATTAAAGAGGAATACTTAAGGCTCCCCAAAGCAGTTGTGGTAACTCCAATGAAAGAGCAATTAAGATATTTCCCAGTAGAAGATGATAAAGGTAAATTACTTCCATATTTTATTACTATTAGAAATGGAAATGATGAGTATTTAGATATGGTTATAAAGGGAAATGAAAAAGTATTAGGAGCGAGATTAGAAGATGCTAAGTTTTTCTATTTGGAAGATATAAAGAAACCTTTAGAAGGGTATGTAGAAAATTTAAAAACTACAATATTTCAAGAGGAATTAGGAACTTTATATGATAAGACTATTAGAGTTCAAAAATTAGCTATAAAGATAGGTCAATATCTAGAGGTAGGAGAAGAAACACAAAAGAATATTAAAAGGGCAGGATATTTGTCCAAAGCCGATTTAGTTACTTCTATGGTAGATGAATTCGCTGAATTGCAAGGAACCATGGGTAGACAATATGCCATGAATTCTGGTGAAAATGAAATTGTGAGTTTATCCATATATGAACAATATTTACCAAAGTTTTCTGGTGATAAATATCCAACTACAACAGCTGGCTCAGTACTTAGTATAGCTGATAAATTAGATACAATATCAGGTAGTTTTGCAATAGGTATACACCCTACAGGTTCTCAGGATCCCTATGGCTTAAGGAAGCAGGCTTTAGGTATTATAAACATCTTACTTGATAAAAAAATGAACCTATCTTTGGGAGAGATTATTGATTATGCACTATATATTTATGTGGACGAAAATGGTTTAATTTTTGATTATGAAGAAAAGAAGAAAGAAATACAAGGCTTTTTTAAGAATAGAATTAGGAATTTATTCATATACATGGGCATGAGATATGATATAGTAGATGCAGTATTAGAGACAAATATAGATGATGTATATGATTTAAAATTAAGAGCAGATAAGTTAAGCCTGTGGTTAGACAAAGAAGAAATAGAGGAAACTTTAGTGGCTTTTAATAGAGTATCAAATATTGCTAAAAAGGCAGAAAATGATGAAGTAATTAAAGAGTTGCTAATAGAAGAAGAGGAAATCAATTTGTATGAAAGCTTTAACCGAGTGGAAGAAGAAGTATTGAAATTATTGAATAATAAAGAGTATGACAAAGCCTTAGAACAATTTAGCAGTATCAAAGAACCAATTGATAAATTCTTTGACCAAGTAATGGTAATGGTTGATGATGATGAAGTTAGAAACAACCGATTAGGATTACTTAAGAAAATATTCAATACAATGCTTATGATTTGTGATTTATCAAAGGTAGTTTATAAATAAAGATCACAAGATAGGGTGGTGATTGATATTCAATTAAACGATAGACAGGAAAAAATAATAGATATTGTGAAAAATAATCAGCCTATTACAAGTGAAGCTATTGCAAAAAGGCTTAAGCTTACAAGAGCTACCCTAAGACCAGATTTAGCTATTTTAACAATGTCAGGAATATTAGATGCTAGACCAAATGTAGGTTATTTTTATACTGGAAAGACAGCCCTAAGTTTCTTTTCAGATAAAATAAAAGGTATAAAAGTAGATGAAGTAAAATCGGTACCTATAATTGTGGATGAAGAAACTAGTCTTTATGATGCAATAGTAACCTTATTTCTAGAAGATGTGAGTTCTATAGTTGTAACATCTAATGGATTATTAACAGGTGTAATATCTAGAAAAGATTTTCTGAAAAATGCCATTGGAGGATTAGATTTAGAGAAAATTCCTGTAGGTGTAATTATGACTAGGATGCCAAATATTGTTATGGCTTTTTCAGATGAAAATATACTTGAAGCTGCTATAAAGATAATAGATCATGAAATAGATAGTCTTCCTGTAGTAGAAGAAGTGAAAACTAAAGATGGAGAAATAGGTTATAAAGTCCTAGGAAGAATTACTAAGACCACTATAGCAAGGTTATTTGTTGAACTTGGGAAAAATGATTAGGGGGGTCACATATGAAGAAGAATATTATAGTTTATATAGTATCGGACTCCATTGGAGAGACTGGTGAACAAGTAGCTAAAGCTGCTGTAAGCCAATTTAGTCCAGAACAATATGAATTTAGAAGATTTCCATATATTATAGAAGAGGAACAAATGGCAGAAATACTAGAAGAGGCTAAAAATGAAAATGCCATTATTGTTTTTACAATAGTTATAGAATCTTTAAGGAAATTTATTATACGGGAAACGGAAAGACTTGATATACCAACTGTTGATTTAATGTCCCCAGTATTGACAGCTATTGAAGAGGTACTTGGATATCAACCTAAGAGGGAATCAGGTTTAATTAGAAGGTTAGATGAAAAGTATTTTAAAAAGGTAGAAGCTGTAGAATTTGCAGTAAAATATGATGATGGGAAGGATTCAAGGGGAATAAAAAAAGCAGATATTATTTTAGTTGGTGTGTCTAGAACTTCTAAAACACCATTAAGTATGTATTTGGCTCACAAGAATTATAAGGTAGCAAACGTGCCTTTAGTACCAGAGGTACCCCCGCCTGAAGAATTGTTCTTAAAAGATATAAGAAGGGTTTTCGGTTTGGTGGCAAATCCTATTAAACTAAATAAAATAAGGCAGGAAAGATTAAAATCACTAGGTCTTAGTAACAATGCTAATTATGCAAGTATAGAAAGAATTAAAACAGAACTTGAATATTCTAAGAGAATAATGGATAAACTTAATTGCAAGACTATAGATGTATCAAATAAGGCAGTAGAAGAAACTGCAGGAATGATTATTGATATTATGAAAGAAAACTTTGGAGAGGAAATGTTTAGATAGAAGTGTTGTTAAGGCAGCACTTCTTTTATTGTCTAGGTAAGTATATTTTTTATACAATAGAAAGAATAAAAATAATAAAGGATTATAGGCAAGTTTGTTGTATATATTAGTGATAGGTTTTATTATTTAAAACTTGGAAAAGGGGTAAATATATGAACATTAGACAAGGAATTGAAGAGTTAGAGAAAGATACTTTGTCTGTTCAAGCTATATTTAGTAGTAATACAAAAGGTAGGTTAATAAAGGAAGGAAAATGTAAAGTTAGGACAGAGTTCCAAAGGGACAGAGATAGAGTTATTCATTCTAAAGCCTTTAGAAGATTAAAACATAAAACTCAAGTATTTATAGCTCCTGAAGGAGATCATTATAGAACAAGACTTACTCATACCTTAGAAGTTGCCCAAATATCCAGAACTTTAGCAAGAGCTTTAAAATTAAATGAAGATTTAACAGAAGCCATAGCCTTAGGTCATGATTTAGGGCATACACCCTTTGGACATACAGGTGAGGCTGTATTAAATAAATTACATCCAAAAGGTTTTAAACATAATGAACAAAGTTTAAGGGTTGTAGATATTTTAGAGCATAATAAAGATAAAATAGGGCTAAATTTAACCTATGAGGTAAGAGATGGAATATTGAATCATTCAGGAAATAATAAACCTAAGAATCTAGAAGGGGAATTAGTTAGAATTGCAGATAGAATTGCTTATATAAACCATGATATTGATGATGCTATAAGAGCTAGAGTAATTTCTAAAGAACAGTTGCCAGAGGAGTGTATTAAAATATTAGGCGAGACCCATGGAGAACGTATAAATACAATGATTTTAGATATTATTGAGGAAAGCTTATGTAAAAAAGAAATTAGAATGAGTAATTTAATAAATTATAATACTGAAAAGCTAAGGGATTTTATGTTTGAAAATGTTTATTTAGATAAAGATGCAAAAAAAGAAGAAGAAAAAGCAAAATATATTATTACACAAATATATAATTATTACACCAACAATTTAAATAGATTGCCTAGAGATCATATTAGTTTTTATGAAAAAAACAATTTACCTAAGGATGATATGGTATGTGATTATATAGCGGGTATGACGGACAGGTATGCTATTAAAACTTTTTATAATCTTTTCATACCTAAACTTTTTATAATCTTTTCATACCTAAACCTTGGGAAAAATATTAAAAAGAAGGATTATTAACTTTTATGTCGAATATATGAAGGTGATTTGTTATGTCAGCAAATATAAGTGAAGAAACTATAGATAGAATTCGTTCTAGTAATGATATAGTCCATATAGTATCTCAATATCTTGATTTGAAACGGACAGGCTCTAATTATGTAGGATTATGTCCTTTTCATAGTGAAAAGACTCCATCTTTTACAATAACACCATCAAAGCAATTTTATCATTGTTTTGGTTGTGGCGAAAATGGAGATATAATTAGTTTTATTATGAAGATGGAAAATTTAGCCTTCCCTGAAGCTGTTAAATTATTAGGAGATATGGCAGGAATAACAATTGAAGAAAAATCTGTAGATGTGAAAAAACAAAAAGAGAAGCAAAAATTTTATAACTTAAATCGAGAAGTAGCAATATTTTATTTTAAAAATTTACAACAGGATAAATTAGCACAAAAATATTTAGCAGATAGGTCTATTGGGAAAAGTACTATTAGAAACT
>DATGTQ010000178.1 GCA_035301805.1 Tissierellales bacterium | reverse complement strand
TTGCCCATTCATATTTCTGTTCTAGTATAATTGCAAGCGCTGCTGCCCCTATGAGTATGGTCCATAAGGCCCAGACATTATCTGCGCTAATTAATGTATCCATATAAAATCCTCCTTTTATTTATCATCATGAAAACAGTTTTCATAATGTTGATTTTATTATAACATAAATTAATACCATTATCGAATTGAATAAGTATTAATTATAATTCATAAAATTTACTCTATAACTAACATTCTGGAAATAAAAAAAGGAAGACAAAGTTCTTACACTCTACCTTCCTTAAGATCTTGATAACAATTATAACATAACTGTCCTACACCTATTATATATCCATACCGTTCTTCTACAGGTTGTTTTCGAGATATACCAGTATTGATTTTACAAATTGAACATATCTCCTCATCATTACACTTACTCTTATATTTTTCTTTTATAATCATTATAATCACTCCACATCTTTAGTTTCTATAATGATTATATACATTTACTTTCTAATTTATTCCAAAACCTAGCCGTTATATTCCTTATTTCTTCAACAACTAATATATGCTATCATTAAATCTAACAATCTCCTACTAATTTTACAAATCTAACTTTATTAATTAACTCTTCTTTAACCTTACCTTCCCTATCCTTAGTTACCAGCATTAGATCTTGGTCTAGACTGTCTCTTACAGGTATTCCCATCTTGCCTTCTGGAGCTAATTGGTCTACTAGCTTGTCAGGTAGTTTTAAGGCTCCTGCCGTTATCATTATCCGATCATAAGGAGCACATTCCCCAAGCCTAAACTATCATCTCCTAGTCTAAAGTTTATATTTGAATAACTAGCTTCCTCTAATCTTTTCTTTGACCTATTATGAAGTTCTTCTATTACCTCGACTATATACACTTCTTTAAAGGATTTAGCTAAAAGTGCTGTTTGATAGCCAGAACCTTGTCCCTATCTCAAGTACTCTACTAGATTCATCTGGCTCTAATAAGAGGATCATATCTAGTACTAAACTAGATCGTGATATAATCTGTCCATGACCTATAGGGAAAGGTCTATCACTAGATGCATCTTCCTTATATTCGTCCATGAAATAACTTCTGTCTAGTTCTTTATAGCTGTTAATTATAATGCCTTTAATATTCATATAATCAACTCCATAATATAAATATTAGGTTATTTATAAGTATGCCTTAATAATGGAGGAGTTAAACCAATTAAAGATTTGTTCAATTAAATTATAATAGTACTAAATTACTATTTCTAAAATTATATCCTTTTGAAATTTTACAGATATCCGAAGTTTAAAAGGATTATTAATCACAAAAGCTTATTTAGAGCTAATTAACTAATTAATACGCTACCACTAATTCCTCCATTACCGCATTTATTTCCTTATATAAATTCTTTAACTCTTCTATAGACATATCCACTATAGGTTCATACATAAATGAATTGATATGTATATTCTCTGATGTAATAATCAAAGCCTTTTCAATCAATTTATCTATAATATTATCCTCTGGTGTATCTTTTAATTCAATCATCTCTTTTAGTCTTCTAGTCTGATATCCTTTTATTTTTTTGATTACTTCATCATCATTAATTCTATTAATCATATATATTTCCGTTTTTAATCTAATCACGATTGACAACACAATCTTGTATTCTATACCTTCTTCCTTTATATCTTTTCTTATAATTTTATTTGCTTCATCAAGTAATAACTCATAAACACTTTGTTTTCGATCCCTTTCAAATCTAGAATCTTCCCTTCCCCAAATAGAACAACACCAATCAATTAAATCTCCAACTAATATCTCCTCTGTTGATTTAATACCATCTATACTAAACTTTTTATAATGTAGCAAACTTGTTAAATTCTGATATATTTCTGAGTCATTACCTTCTATGTATTCAGTTAAATTTCTTACAAAAGCAATTGATGATAACAAAATCGTATCATCTTTATATACTTGGTCCCCCCAAGTTCTAAATACATTTTCAAAATACTCCCCTTTTATAAGTGTTATTTCTTCATCTGTTCTGACCACAAAATTAGAACATCCTTTAATACTTAACCTCCCTGCTACAGTCCTATAAAAATCAAAATTATGTGTAAGCATAATAGGAAAAAAGGATTCTATATTAACAATTTCTTTCAAGTATTCTATAATTGCATATTTATTTCTATAATCGAAAGAATCAGCAATATCATCAATAACTAATAAAGTTTTATTAGAGATTTTCTTTCTGGCCTCAATTTCAAAAATTACATTTAAAAGATATAAAGCTTTCTTTTCACCATTACTAAGACACTGTAACAAATCTTCCTTATTAACATCTGTTACTTCTCCTCTATCTTTATATTTAAAAGTAATTGAAGGTAATTCACTCTTCAATACAACATCTTCTTTATTAGTAATTTGCATTTCAAAAGGCATATTACTAAATCTATGATTAAATTGTTGGACAACTCCATGCCATTTTGATTCCTGTTGTTGCGCCTTTTCTATCACCTTTTTAATCTCAATTTTATTGTTTTTAAAATTTAATATTGTTTCTTTAAAAATATCTTGATTTTCAAATAAGTATGATAACCATAATTTCCGCTTAAATTCATCAAATTTTAACAATTGGGGTATCAATTCTTCATTATTGGTTATAAAATCTCTTAAATTCCTAGCTCCTGCTCTCCCTGATAATAATTTATCTATTTCATTAAATTCTTTAGTCATTTCATTATCTATAATACGTTTCTTTTCTTCTTCAATCATTTTTTTAAATTCTTTTTCTCCTATAGGCTTACTAGATTCACTTAACAAAATTTGATGATTTGCTTTAAAAAATCCATCCTTTCTTAAATTCTTAAGTACATTCTCTGCACTTGTATGATTAAATGCAACTTTAAACACTTCTGATTCATTTAATAATTTCTCATATTGCTCTATATAATCTTCCAATGATCTTCTTAAATCTTTGTCTCCTAAAATTTTCTCCGAATCTGAAGTAACTATATTTCCATATTTAATACTAGTAAAATCTTCAATATTCTGATCTTTATATTCATCATATAACCTTTCTAATTCATAATGTATATCTTTAATTTCAACATTAAAATCTTTAGCTAGTAAGTCTATAGCTTTTCTTTTCCCAGATAATTTATTTAAATTTTTGACTAAACTATTCGTTTTATTATCAATTTCTTTATGTAATTGATCAAATTTCTTTTTCAATTTATCATCAGCAAGTAATGCTACTACATTTTCAGATCTATAACTTTCAAAATAAGAGTGTATAACCAATATATCTGCTTTATCAATATCCTTTCCCTTCTGTCCACCATATTTTACAACACGTCTTGTTTTTCTCTCAGGATACAAAAAATCCTTAGTTTCTTGTTCTAATACAATATCATTTATAGTATTAGAAAATGATGTTTTCATAACTCCATTAGGTGCATAAATTAAATGTGCCTTTCGTCTTTCATCAAATTTAAAACTTTCTTTAAACTTTGGTATCCCATAACAATTTTCTAAATCAAAATAAATACTTTCCATAATTCACACTCCTTATATAATTTAATATTTTTGCCATATGATTATTTCTTCTTTTACTATATTAATTAAAATTTATTCTTTCCTTCTTTAACCTCATTCGACATAAATCTTTATAATCCTTCTTTTTCACTAATTGATTATAAGAGGATACTATAAGTATAAGTTAAATTATCCTCAACAAGACTTATCTAAGGAAGGAGTATGAAAATGTAAGAATGATTGGAAGATAGTTTATGAGAACTCTACCTAAGTGGAATTTATGTTATAAAAATATACAAAAAGAGAAGGGATATTATATCCTAAAAAATATTATAAAATGATAAACTTAAAAAGATTAGTTAAATATAAGGTTAATTATGTTGAATAACAAATAAATATAGTACTTGTTATATAACTTCAAGTTTAATCTCCACTATAATAATTTTAATACCAGTATAAGCTGTCTGACTTCGGATTAGACAGCTAAATTAACAATAAAAAAGAAGATGAGACCCTCACCTTATCTCCTTTTTATACCACTATTAATTATTACTATGCCTATTCCTCAATTAACCCAGACTTATATCCGCATCCAATATGTCTAAGACAATTTCCACATATTGCTTCACATTCTACTAATGAATCTTCTTCTCCACTTACTTCTTGTTCTTCTAACTTTATTTTCTTTAATACCTTAAAAATCTTCTCAAGCTCTTTATCCTCAGAAGCCTCTATTTCCAAGGTAATACTTCCCTGAGCTTTATCTAAGCCACCTGCTCCGATTGGAAAACATTCTACATCAACTAGTTGTTGGATAGCTTCTACTTCTGTAAAAACTTCTCCTTTTAATGGCATTAGTCCTACAGACATACCCCAGGAAACTGATTTTCCAGTTCTACCAGATTTCCTTATTATATTATCTAAATCTCCAGGAATCATTTTCTCAATTCCAGTAGGAATAATAATTTTAGCTCCTTCTGTGTACCAAGAACTTAAAGATTTACCTATATTTCCTCCACCTGGACTTCCTGCCATTATAGCAGCATTCCCCTTATGATCAATAGCATTTGCACCACATATTATTAGATCATCTTTAGAAAATTCTTGGACTCTATCAACTATATCATTATCTACAACTGACCAATCTCCCTGATTATAAATAATAGAATGAGCTTCTTTTCCTGTCCTCTTGCTGGCTACTGTTCCCCTCTCTGTAATTCTTCCACTTATTCTAAGAGGAATACCTAGAAATTCTTCTGTAATCTTGGAAACAGTTGTACCACCCTTAAATAATATTTTTCCATTTTCTTTAGCCTTTTTAAACGACCTATGTCTTAATAAGCTTAATGCTATAATCTTTTTTCCTTCTTCTACTGTTAAAGTTACTTGTAACTTTTTCATATCATTCCCTCTCATATACTAACTCCTAAATTACAACAGTTCCTTCATCTAATACTAGCTTTTCATCTAAATATAAAGTGGGTTTTATTATTACTCCATCTAGATGACAATCTGCTTTATTTATTCCTCCAAAGGAAGTATTTGTACCAAATGCTATATGAACAGTTCCATATATCTTTTCATCCTCAAGAATAATGCCAGTAAGTCTAGCTGAAGGATTTGTTCCAATACCAAATTCTCCTACAATTCCATTTCTATCATTATCAAAAAGTACCTTTAATTTATTAGGATCATCACCTTTAAGGTCTATTAACTTTCCATTTTCAATTTTCACATATAATGGACTTCCAAGTTTTCCAATCCCTACCATACTACCATCTATTAGCATTTCTCCATTTGTAGAATCTTCTAATGGTGCAATATATGCCTCACCTGAAGGTAAGTTTCCTGCTTCTCCTGAATTTCTATATATACCAGGACTAGGTATTCCTTCTCTTCCTTTTAAGCTCATTTCAAGTACATAATCATCTTTAACTATTTTCGCTTTTTTAGCCTTTGTTAAAAGATCTGTAAACTTTAAAGTGAGTTTTTCAACTTGATTATAATCTGCAGTAATAGCACCTTCTTCAAACATATCTTCCGTTATACCTGGCATACTTGCTAATCTTGCTCCTGCATTAATAGCATTAATTTTAGCATTTGTATGTGTTAATGATGTAGATGTAGGACATATTATAGCATCAAATTTCTTCATAGCTTCAGCTACTTCTTCCGGTGGTTCTTCTCCACTAACTTTCCTTGGTTTCATTATCATTAATATTGCTTCTCTCGCCATTTTTTTAGCTTCCTCATAAAGGGATTCTCCTATTGCTTTTTTCTTATCATCAGTTAGAATCAATACTGACTCATTCGGTTTAACCCCCATACAATCTTCTAATACAATTCTATATCCGGATTTTTTACCCATAATACACCTCATTAATTATTTAATATTTCTCCTATTATCCTAGCTACAATAGTTTTAGATAATATAACCATTTTTTCTGTTTCTTCTGTTACCCTCTTTTTCATAGAAGCTGTATATCCCATACAATCCATTACTATTATACTAGAATCACTATCTTTTAAAATATCGATTGCTCCAGCCAATTCATCTTCTTTAGAATAAGGTGAGGCTGTTACTACCTCTACATTAGATACTACTTCTTCCCATTTTTCTTTACTTTGTTTTAATTGATCTTT
>DATGTQ010000177.1 GCA_035301805.1 Tissierellales bacterium | reverse complement strand
ATTACAAATATTTTGAGTATAATGTCCACCTTCTACTTTTATAGCCTTACCATTTATTAAACTGTCAGCAACTTTTTTCTTTGCAGAATTATATACTCTTTGAAAAGTTTGCCTTGATATTTCCATACTTTTTGCACATTCTTTTTGTTCCAATCCCTCTAAATCCCTAAGTCTAATTGCTTCCACTTCTTCTATTTTTAATATATTTTTTTCTAATTTTATTCTTTCAATCCCTGCTGGTTTGAAATATCTAAATTTAGGTATATATTCTACCCTTCTCCATTTTATAGGTCTTGCCAAATTAATCCCCTCCTAATGGTTCATATAATATTATTATAGTATAACCTACCATTTATTTAAAGTTACCCAATTTAAATGGTCCATATTCTATGATACAATTAAATATATGTCGTACTTAGGAGATGTTATTAGATGAAAAACAAACTAAACTCCCAACAACAATTAGCCGTACAGCATGTAGAAGGACCTGCCTTAGTTTTGGCTGTACCTGGGGCAGGAAAAACTACAGTAATTATACACAGAACAGCTAATTTAATATACAACCATAAAATAAGTCCAGAAAGAATACTCTCTATTACTTTTAGTCGTGCATCTGCTAAGGATATGAAAAATAGATTTTACAGTGAATTTAGAAGTATATCTTCTATTCCTATTAGATTTTCTACAATTCATAGCTTCGCCTTCAGTATTCTTAATAAATATGCCTATAGAAATAATTTAAAACTTACACTTATTGAAGATGAAAGAAAACCTATTAGTAAAAAGAAAATATTAAGAAAAATATATTATGATGTGAATAAGTCTTATATGCCAGAAGAGAAATTAGAAAGTACAATAAATGCTATAGGCTATATTAAAAATATGCTACTTACAGTCGATGAATATCTAGAGTACCATGATATAGATATAAGTAATTTTAAAAATATTTATAATTCCTATGAAAAATATAAAAAGGAAAATTATTTAATTGACTTCGATGATATGCTTACTCTTACTTTAGAAGTACTAGAAAAAGATAATTATTTATTAAAAAAATATAGAGAGCGCTATAAATTTATTCAAGTAGATGAAGGACAAGATACATCTAAAGTTCAGAATAAAGTTATTGAAATTATTTCTAGACCTAAAAATAATTTATTTGTAGTTGCTGATGATGATCAGTCTATATACGGATTTAGAGGTGCTTTTCCTAAGGCTCTTTTTGAGTTTGAAAAAAATTATCCAAAAACCAAAGTTTTTTATATGGAACAAAATTATCGTTCTACCAAAAATATAGTTTCTGTTTGTAATAAATTTATTAAACAAAATACTCAGAGATTTAATAAATCTATTAGTACAAATAATAGCTCCCATAGACCTATAAATATACTAAAATTTAAAGATATGGCGGATCAATATGAATATATAATAGAGCAATTATTAAATCAGAAAAGCTTTGATAATACAGCTATTTTGTATAGAAATAATATTTCTAGTATAGGAATTATTGAATACTTTGATAGAAATAATATCCCTTTTAAAATGAAAGATATAAAGATAGATTTTTTCAACCATTGGATAACAAAAGATATTATTTCTTTTCTAGCTTTAGCTTACGATAATTCTAGTATAGATGATTTTGAGAGAATTTATTATAAAACTAGAGGATATATTAGAAAAGATTATATTAATTTCATAAAAACTTTGTATTATAATAAATCTGTTTTCTATAGACTAACTAAATTTCCTGAACTTAAGAAAAGCCATATAGAGGAAATAAGAAAATTAGAAATTGATTTTCACATGCTTTCAAAACTTAAACCTTATGATGCTATAAATTTCATTGAACAACAATTGGAATATAGTAATTACATAAAAGAAAGTTCTCAACGTTTTGGTTATTCTTACGATTCTTTAAAAACAATAGTATTTTACTTAAAACTAATAGCATCAAATACAAATAATTATGAAGAGTTTATAGATAGATTAAAACATTTAAACTATTTAACTTATAATTCTAAAGATAATAAAAAAGGTATAACATTGTCCACTGTACATTCTTCTAAAGGATTAGAATTTGAAAATGTATATATAGTTGATTTAATAGATGGAGAATTTCCTATGTACCATTCTATTTCTAGCTTTGAAAAGGGCAATATTGAGGCTTTAGAAGAAGAAAGAAGACTTTTCTATGTTGGCATGACTAGGGCTAAAAAAATATTAGATTTAATTACATATGATTATAAAGATGGAAAAAGAGTTGAACCTTCTCGTTTCATAACAGAATTAGAGAACTTTATGCCCAACTCTTCTTCCTAATATTTTATTTATATTATAAGACCATGTTTAAAAGGGTCTTCTTCCTGAGCTATTAAATGACTATAGCCAATAATGAAGGCTCTTCCCTTAATTTCCGGAATTATTCCATTATACTCTCCTATTTTTACCTCTTCTAATATTCTCCCTTTAAACATAGTTCCGGTTATACTTTCATGCACAAAATATTCATTCTTTTTTAATTTATTTTTACCATGTAAATATGCCAATTTAGCACTTGTACCTGTACCGCAGGGAGAACGATCAAACTGGCCTGCCCCAAATATTACTACATTCTTTAAATCTGCTATACTATTTGTAGGCTTGCCATATATTTCAACTAAATCTACTTTATTTATATCAGGAATATTAGGATGTATAACTTTCACCTTATTATTTATCTTTTCTCTAATTATTAATGCTAATTTTATTATCTCATCTATATTTTCTAGAGAAATTTTCAAATTTAAATATTTACTATCTACTAATGCAAAAAAACTCCCTCCAAAAGATATATCCACTGGTACTTGTCCTAGTTCCGATATTTCTATTTTTATATTTTCTTTATATAAAAAGGCTGGAACATTTTCTATGGAAACCCCTTTAGCTTTTTTATTCTCAACTTCTACTTTGGCCCTTACCAATCCTGCTGGAGTATCTAAAGTTATATTTGTAATAGGTTCTTCAACTTTTACATAACCTTCGTCTACTAAGATAGTAGAAACACCGATTGAACCATGACCACACATATTTAAATATCCACCACTATCCATAAATATTACCCCAATATCTGCTTCTTTCTTTGTAGGTTCCATAAGGATAGCTCCAAACATATCCCCATGTCCTCTTGGCTCATGCATAGTCATTGTCCTAATATAGTCAAAATGTTCTACTAAATAATTTTTCTTATCCATCATGTTATTGCCAGGTATAAAGGGGAGACCTTCGGTTATAATTCTAGTCGGTTCTCCCATAGTATGTGTATCAATAGTTTTAAAACTATTCATCCCCTCCACAATATCTCCCCCTTTCTCATACTTTTGCAATATACTCATAAGGCAGAGACACTATTCTTCCTGGTGTTTGAATTTCTACTAATTGGGTTAAAGTATCTCTAAGTATTCCTTTTTGCATCTCTACATTATGAGGTTCTCCAACATTAGCTCCCATTGGAACTATAGGTGCAGTACACCTAGGAGTACCATTTTGCCTCACCACAGGAGGTAAAGCAGCAATTATAATAGTAGGTATTCCTGCTTCTTCAATTGCTCTCTGCACAATCACGGCAGAGCGATAACATGTTCCTCACCCACCAATCATAACTATTCCATCCACTCCTTCTTCTTTTAATATTTTAGCAATTCTTCCCTTAAAATCTATAATTATAGATCCATCGGTTACCTTAATTATTATTCCTCTATAATACCTTTCAGAGGGTATGTATTTTAATTCTCCATAGTTTAATCCTCCTAATTAGATTTCAAAGATTTTGCGGAAATTCCTATAGGTATATCTAGAAATACATATGTTTCGAAATCAATTCTTCCACCTATAGTTATATCTTTTGTAATTACTGGCCTTCTTTCTTCTATAGCTAACGTAATATTTCTTACCGTCTCTACTTTGGACACTAAACATTTTGCTTCTAAAGGTAACTGACCAGGCTTTAACCTTACACCAAATAGTTCCATAAGTACTGCCCTTTCATCTCCAGCTGGATACATATCAGGTAAATATTTGATTCTTCTTTTTTGTTGTTTTTAAAAAGGTAATCTGTAGCCTTCATTATTTCATCAGATTCATTAATTATAAATAAATCTTTACTCATTACTTCTTTTACAGGAATACTACAAACTTGAAGGAATATAATTTCACCTCATTTGTTTTCTACCTATATATTACTATATTTATTTTTTTACTACAATAAATAGTAATTTTCTAAAAAAGTGTAATACTATATAGGAGCCTACAAATCTTTTGAAAGGAGGATTAAGAAATGAAAAAGAATAAATCAAAAAGAAACAATAATAAGAACAATAATAAGAATAAGAAGAACAGTAACAACAATAACAATAATAAGAATTCAAAAAACAAAAAAGAACAAGGATAATTTTACATTAATCCCCTTTAGGGCTAAATTAGCTTTAAAGGGGATTAAAATCTTATCTCAACTTTTCAATAGAAATATCATCAACAGTAAAATATTCATCTTCTTTTAAAGTGAAATTTTTGGTCTTATAAGGCTTATTCTCTGCGGAAATATATACTTTACTTACGCCATAGTAATTCCCCAAGGTATTTACTATACTTCTTATTTTTTGCATTTCTAAAGTATCTTTCACCTTCATTTCCTCAATTAATTCTTTAGAAAAATTTATTTTAACTAAGCTTTCTCTCTCATCAACTTTTATAGACTTAATTTTTGTATTTGGTGAAATTGGAGGAATTATCTTGTTTGTAGATATATTTTTAAATTCTCTTTCAATTATGTCTTCAATTCTATCATTAGTATTAAAATCCACTTTCTTTTCAACAAATACAATTTTTGTATCATTTACTACTGGGTAATAAAATCTTAATTTCAAAATATAAGGTTTATCCTTTTCAACAGTTTTTAACAAGGTCTTTACTTCTACATTGTTGTCATTATATATTCGTGCTACATGACCTACTTTCTTTACATAGTAATCTAACTGTTTTTTATTGTTTCCATATTCAGTAGTAACTTCTAAAGCTTTATATTTTTTAATAGGTGTCTCAACTTCCACATCTGAACCCGTTATTGCTCTTTTATTTCCATTTGGTAAAGTCCAATTTGTCCCTACTTTTAAAGGTTCTTTCAATAATATGTGATTCTTTATTCTATTGGTTTTGATTTTATTTTCGATATGATAAAATTCTTCTTCTGAATGTATTTCCCTTAACTCTCCTCCTGTATATTCTAATACTGAAATAATAATTGTTCCCGGATTTATAGTTCTTAATTGGGCCTTATTATCATCTATATAGTCAAAAAATATAGTTTGTTCTCCATATTCATTGCCATAATCCTCATAGACTTTCAATATATTTTTTTCAAAAGGGAAATAATCAGATATTTTTTCTGGCATTTCATTGGACTTTTTAGGAACCTTATTTTCACAACTTAAAGTTCCAACTAAAATCATGATAATTAATAGCAGTATACAAAGAAATTTCTTCATAATACCCTCCTTTGTAACTACTATTATTTCCTAGTCCATGAATCTAATATACCTTTATTTTTTCTGAGCTTTTGGATCTGATACTGTTTCATATACCCCCATTGCAGACATAGTTACTAGTATAGAGTTTATTAAGGCTAAAAGTATACCCTGTAGACCAAAGCCAGTTTTTGCAAATACTAGGGTAAGTATTAAAGATATAATAAAGGAATAAATTCTAACGACCCCATCTGGAAAAATTTTTTTTATAATCGGCTTAGTGAACTGAACAATTGCCGAAGTTGCTACTACAAGACCTGCAAAAGTAGCCATAGTCTCACTTAACATTAATTCATTATACATTTCTTTACCTCCTCAAAAATCTATTTATTAATGTATATTCAAAAGGTAAAGAAATTATAAAACTAATATTAACAATTTCTAAATCTACAGCATAATCTATATTGAACCTGATAATTCTCCTTATTCGAAAGGAGGTGCAAATATGACTGATAAAAATAAAGATTATGGAAGATGTAGAAGACGTAGAGGTAATGATTTTGATGATTCTTTACTTTTCTTCTTCTTATTACTTGTAGTTATATTCTGTAACTGTGAGAAATTCTAATATAAGGGTATAAAAAAGACAAGGTCTTATATCATTAGTTACTATATAGGACCTTGTTCTATTATAAATACTATTAATTTAATAAAATATTCAAAACCTATTTACTATTATGAACACTTATGTTATATTATAGTATAATAACTTATAATACAATATTATTTTAAAACTAAGATTTGGTAAAGTAGAATATATTATTGTATTCTAGAGAGGATTCTACTGGTGGAAAGAATCTATACAAGATATATTTGAAGTGCACCAATGAGTTCTTAGTCGAAAAACACAGTAGACTAAGACGGATGTTCCCGTTATAGAACTAGAGTATGCAAGTACTTGAACCGAGATAGGATTTTTCACTAAGCAGAGTGGAACCGCAAAATAACCTTTTGCCTCTGTATATTTATATATACTTGAGGTGAGAGGTTTTTTATTTTATTAAATTGGAGGTAATAAAAATGATTTTTAATAATATTTACGAAACTATTGGAAATACACCTTTAATAAAACTAGATAATAGAGATGAAAATAATATAGGAGATATACTAATAAAGGTTGAATCTTTTAATCCAGGGGGGAGTATAAAGGATAGGGCAGCTTTATATATGATTAAAGATGCTGAAAAAAATGGAATCCTTACAAAAGGAGGAACAATAATAGAGCCTACCAGCGGAAATACTGGCATTGCCTTAGCAATGATAGGAGCAGCAAGGGGATATAAAGTAAAAATAGTAATGCCAGATACTATGAGTGTAGAAAGAAGAAAGCTTATGGAAGCTTATGGAGCAGAAGTTATATTAACAGATGGAAAAAACGGTATGGTTGGTTCAGTTGAGTTGGCTAAAAAACTTGCTCATGAAAAAGGATATTTTATGCCAGATCAATTTGGCAATATAAATAATATAAAAGCTCATTATGAAACTACAGCAGTGGAAATCTTAAATGACATTAAAGGAGAAAATATTGGTGCTTTTGTAGCAGGCATAGGAACAGGTGGCACTATAACTGGAGTTGGTAAAAGATTAAAAGAAGAGAATCCAAATATATTAATAGTTGCAGTGGAGCCAAATAAATCTCCCCTCTTATCTGAAGGAAAAGCTGGTAGCCATGGTATTCAAGGAATAGGCGCAAACTTTATACCAGAAATTTTAGACAAAACTATTATTGATGAAATCATTCAAGTGGATGAAGAAGATGCATATTTCTATGCTAGAAATATTAGTAAATATGAGGGAATATTTTGTGGCATATCTTCAGGAGCAAATGTTGCAGCTGCAACTATGATAGCTAAAAAACTAGGAAAGGGAAGAAAAGTGGTTACAGTACTTCCTGATACTGGCGAAAGATATTTATCTACAAATTTGTTTAACGGAGAATAATACTATGTTTAAATTTATAATAGAGGAAGCTAAAAATATATTAGAAAAGGATCCAGCAGCTAAAAATCTATTTGAGGCTATCTTTTGTTACCCTAGTTTAAAAGCTATCCTTCGCCATAGATTAAGCCATAAGCTTTATAAGAAAAAAAGATATATATTGTCAAGGATAATTTCTCAAAAAGCTAGAAAAAAAACAGGTATAGAAATCCACCCTGGAGCTGAAATAGGACTAAATTTATTTATTGATCATGGTATGGGTGTGGTTATAGGTGAAACTGCTGAAGTTGGAAATAATGTAACCATGTATCATGGAGTTACATTAGGTGGAATTGGTGGAGACCCTAATACAAAACGCCATCCTACAGTAGAAGATAATGTAATAATAGGATCTGGAGCTAAAATATTAGGCCCAATAACTATAGGAGAAGGGGCAAAAATAGGTGCTAATGCTGTGGTCTTAGAAGATGTTCCTCCCTATACAACGGTAGTAGGCATGCCTGCTAAGGTGGTTAGGATAAATAAAAAAACTGTATAGATTTTTAGCATAAAGTGGAGTAAAAAACACTCCACTTTTTTATTTTCCTCAATATCCATGTAATTATTAAAATAATAAAGAATAATTTCCTAAATAGGTCATACAATAGTAGTGAAAGCATGTTTTACCTATTTAACAAATCAATTTTCTTAACCCAAGAATTCATCTTATCTATCTGTCAATTTAAATTCCTTTCCTATAGACTATTAACTCTTTTGAGTTTATATATAGGAGGTGGAAAAAATGGCATCAATTGAAATTTTCCTTAAATTTCTAACAGCCTTACTTAATCTTCTAATTAGTATAATAACATTCCAATGTACGAAAAAAACAAAAAAGAACTCGCATAAAAATACGAGTTCTCACACAAAGTAACACATAGGGGAGCTAGCACCTCCCCTATAATCATCCCTCCTTTCTATTATATCATTTTTCGGTAAAAATATGACTAAATTTATAAAGAAAGTTTTTTGTTAATTTTATTTTGCTTTTTTTGTAGAAGTTTATTAAACTAAGAAGGAGTTTGTTCCATTTTCAGAGAAAGAATATAAAGAAGGTTAAAATAAATTGTCTAATTTTATATAAGAAAGGCTGGTAATATGATTAAACATCATTATATAGGGACTCATTAATCAAATATCATAGAGAGAAATAGAGAACAGCTCTTTATGCTACGAGAGCTTTTCTATAATATTATAAATTCTAAGTTACTCAGACTCATCATTTGAAAATAGGTTTAATCTACGAGCCCTCGTATTTCTTCATTTTCTTTTCTTCATATAAATCTTTATCCGCTATTCTTAGCATATCTTGAAAATTAATAAAACAATCAGTGCAAGCT
The DNA here is from genome assembly GCA_035301805.1 of Tissierellales bacterium. Classification (NCBI taxonomy): domain Bacteria; kingdom Bacillati; phylum Bacillota; class Tissierellia; order Tissierellales; species Tissierellales bacterium. The sequence continues at coordinate 2,304 of DATGTQ010000177.1, read as the reverse complement.
ATACCAGCACTAATACTAATGTTTATTTTTTCCTTCCCTATACTCTGTCTAATTTCTTTTTTAATTGTTTGAATTATACTGTTTGCAATTTTTTTGTTTTGATTAAAAGTTAGAATTATAAACTCATCTCCACCATACCTTATAGCAATGTCCTCTTTCCTCATACTATCTTTTATGGACTCTCCAACTATCTTAATAACTTTATCTCCTTTTACATGTCCATAATTATCATTGATTCCCTTTAAATTGTCTATATCTATAAAAATTAAGCAATAATTCTTTAATTTATATTTTATTAACTTAGAATTATTAATTTGCTCTTCTAAATAGTTTCTATTATACAATCCTGTTAATAAATCTCTAAATCTTTTAGTACAATTACTGCATTTATATACTTCCTGGCTAATTGCAATTATGTAGTAAGTATTATTATCTATAAAAAACTTGTCAATACAAATATAATAATCTTCTAAAATATAGCAGGCAGGCTTTTCCTCCGATAATTTTTCTAAAATATTCAATCTTTTTATATAATTATAAGCTACCTTATTTTCTACATTGCTATAATGAATCTTATATTCACAGTCTACTATTATATATATTAATTTTTCTTTTCTGGAGTTATGAATATGCATATAATTCTCCCCCGGATTCATTATATAAGGTATTGGACTTTAGAACTAGGAAATTAGCTTTATTCTAATATACAATATTTTATCACTAATGGTTTTCCCTGTAAACTAGTAGGCTTAAAAATCCTATATTAAATCTTTATCCAAACTAAACAAGAACACCTCACCTCTGACTGAAAACTTAGGTAGGGAACTAATTATATATAAGAAATGCCTCAATAGGTAGCCTATGTAAACAACAAAACCTTATGTTTATGGGAGAAGTTCTAGACTCTTCTATTTCTAAGCAAAGTAATAGTTAGATAGGTTCAAGTAGTAAATACTAGTTTTCATAAGTAATTTTTATTGCTTCTATAAGTTCTTCAATGGTAGAATATATTCCTCCCTTTGTTTGCTTAATAAGCCCAATAACAAATAAATTTTTATACATAAATTGATTTTCTGTACCATCATTAATAAGTGCTTGAATTTTTTTGTTATTATCTCTTCCTTGCTGGCGAACATCTGTATATACTGCAAAAATAGGTTTATCCAGCATATAAAATACTCCTATTTCAGCGGCAACACCACTATCAATTTCAACTCCGTCTATTACTGCAATTAAAAAATCACTTTCTTTAAGCCTATCCATGTCAGCTTTTGCAATGGTAACAGAATCTGCATATGCATTTTTATCATTGATTTCATCATTTTCTTGAGGAACATATAAATCAATTTCTTCTATTTCTTCTCTAATTTTTGACGCCATTAAAGAATTTAACAATCTATCTCCCATACCAAATAATCCATTTGCTAGATATGCTTTCATTAATATATCTCCACCTTTTTCATTTATTGCTATTGAATAATTCCCTATTTTAAATACTACATATATGACTACAAGAATTCTTTATTTCAAAATAATATAAAGACAAAACTTCTCATTTTTTTCTTGCACACATTTAAATGTTTTCCCCAATCTTAATAATTTAAAACATAAGCAAGGGTGTAGATTTTTCTAAATAATATAAAGCTTTTTCACATTCATCCCTTTCAAAAAAAGTAGCTCCTATATTATAATTAATAGTTGCAATTATATCTTCTCTATTTAAATCCCATAAAATATTCTTCATAAAGAGAAACTTACTTTTCTACAAAAATTATCAATGTTTCTGCTATCTAGAACTTACATGAGTTATAGAGATATATAAATGCTACTTTTAGTTTTATCCCATTTCTTCCATAATCTTTTTAAATTATTAAAAAACTTTGTCTTCTTTAAGTTTATCGCAAGTAAGACCACTTTTCTTGTATATTTTTAATCTTTCGTAATCTCTTACATACAATGGATCTTTTATAGTATGCTCTTCTATAATTTCTCTTATAAATGGATATTCCTTTACTCCATCTTCATCTATTTTATAATATACATAATTTCCAACCTTGTAATTATCTAATATTTTTGCATTTATCAATCTATTTAAATGGCGAGAAGCATTTGACTGTGTAACATCAAGTATTGCCTCAATTTCACATACACATAGCTCTTCATTTTTTAATATATTCAATATTCTCATTCGTGTTTCATCGGAAAGTGCTTTCATAACTTGTATTAAATCCACAATATCACCTCGTGTTATTTAAACTTTCATTTTCCTTTTCAATAGCTTCAAAAAACCTTCTTAGGTTTTCC
>DATGTQ010000176.1 GCA_035301805.1 Tissierellales bacterium | reverse complement strand
AGAAGAATAAGGAGGCATACGATGGTAAATAAAAGATTATTATCACTTTGTGAAGATTCAAAAAAATGGGTATTTATGACAGTTTTAATGAACTGGATATCTATAATATGTAATATTGCAATAGTAGTTTATATAGGTAATGTAATAGATAAGTTATATAATAATGATTTTAATATAAATATTATAGGCTCAGCAATATTTATAGGCGCAATGTTAGGAATTAGATTTATATGTAATTTCTTGTCAACAAAGTTTTCTTCTAAATCTTCAACAGAAGTTAGAAAAAAATTAAGAGCAAAAATATATCAAAAACTATTAGATTTAGGTGTTAACTATAAAAATACAATATCAACATCATCAATTGTACAAATATCAGTAGATGGAGTAGAAGCCTTAGAAATATACTTTGGTAGATATTTACCGCAATTATTTTATAGTTTATTAGCACCACTTACACTATTTGTAGTGGTAGCACCAATAAGTTTTAAAGCGGCCATAGTATTATTAATATGTGTACCTTTAATACCGGTATCAATAATAGCTGTAATGAAATTTGCTAAAAAACTATTAGGAAAGTATTGGGGAATATACACTAATTTAGGAGATTCTTTCTTAGAAAACTTACATGGACTTACAACATTAAAGATATATGATTTAGATGAACAAAAAAATGAAGAAATGAATAAAGAAGCTGAAAACTTCAGAAATATAACTATGAAAGTATTATCAATGCAATTAAATTCTATAAATATTATGGATCTTATTGCTTTTGGAGGATCAGCTCTAGGTATAATAATAGCTATAAGTCAATATAGTCAAGGTAATATAACTATTGGTCAAGTACTTATAATAATATTACTTTCATCAGAATTCTTTATACCACTTAGACTATTAGGATCATATTTCCACGTAGCTATGAATGGTATGGCTGCAAGTGATAAAATATTTAATTTATTAGATGCAGAAATAGAAAAGATCGAAAACTTAACTAAAGAAGAAATGAATTTATTAAAAGATATAAATATAGAAATAAAAAATGTAGACTTTAGTTATGACAAAGAAAGAAAAGTACTTAAAAATGTAAATGTAACTATACCAAAAGGAAAAATGATTGCATTAGTTGGGGAAAGTGGATGTGGAAAGAGTACTATTACTAACTTACTTTTAAAACAAGAAAAAGTAGACAATGGTGAAATAACACTAAATGGAATAAATTTAAATTATATACCATTTGAAGTATTAACTAAAAAGGTTGGGTTTATAAACCACAGTGCATACATATTTAATGGAACAATAGAAGACAATTTAAGAATGGGTAAATTTGATGCAAATGAAAGAGAAATAAATGAAGCACTTAAAAAAGCTAATTTATATGACTTTGTACAAAGTTTACCAGAAAAATTACAAACAAATGTAGGAGAAGGTGGATCATTATTATCAGGTGGTCAAAAGCAAAGACTAGCTTTAGCTAGAACAATAATAAAAAATCCAGAAATATATATATTTGATGAAGCAACTTCAAATATAGATGTAGAAAGTGAAGAAAAGATATGGAAGTCTATATATGAGTTAGCAGAAAATAAAACAGTTATAGTAATATCTCATAGATTAGCTAATGTTAAAAATGCGGATAACATATATGTATTAGATAAAGGTAATATAGTAGAAAGTGGAAAACATAAAGACCTTATGATGTATAACCATAAATATGCACAATTAGTAAATCATCAAAATAACTTAGAAAGTATATATAATGAAAATATAATACCAAAGGAGGTGGCTATAAGTGAATAATAGACAATCAGGTATAAAAATTATGGCAAGGCTTATAAAAATACTTAAGCCACTAGCACCAGTTATGATGATAACAATAAGTTTTGGAGTACTAGGATTTTTAGCTGCAATAGCTATAACAACTTTTGGAGGTGTTGCTATTGCTACAAAACTTGGAATAGATATGTCAGTAACATTTAAAGCAAGTATAACTGTAGTAATAGTATGTGCACTACTTAGAGGATTACTTAGATATATAGAACAATACTCAGGTCACTATATAGCCTTTAAGATACTTGCAATACTTAGAGATAAGGTATATAAGGCACTTAGAAAACTAGCCCCATCAAAGCTAGAATCAAAAGAAAAAGGAAATTTAATTTCAGTAATAACAAGTGATATAGAATTATTAGAAGTATTTTATGCTCATACAGTGGCTCCAATAGCTATAGCAATAATTACTTCTATAATAA